>DDTA01000275.1:277-8799 GCA_002344285.1 Myxococcales bacterium UBA2376 | reverse complement strand
TCCTCCCGCCCTCGCTGGCCCTACGTCGCCGTCGCCGTCGCCCTCGTCGCCACGCTCGCCATCATCTCCGCCGCGACGCGCTCCACCACCTCCGCCAACCTCTCCGAGCCCATCCCCGATCGCCCGGATCCGCTGACCGGCATCGATCCGACGCCGGGCGTCGACGAGGCCGCGCNNCGCGCCTACGACGCGCGCAAGAAGTCGGCCGTGGTGCTCACCTACGCGCTCGACTGCGAGCTCGCGCCGGGCGTCGACGAGGCCGCGCTCCTCGGTGGCATCCCCGACCGCGTCCTCTCGTCCCGCCCCGCGAACGTGACGTCCACGAAGCCCGCGCACGTCAAGCCGTCACGTCCGGCGCCCGGACGTCCACCGCCAGCGCCACCAGCGCCGTCCGCCCCGCCATGACCCCCACTTCCACCACGCCCATCACCGCGATCACGCTCACCGTCGGTTCCTCCGCGCCCGTGCGCGTCGAGTTGACCCGCACGCTCACCTCCGTCGGCTCGGCGCCGTCGGCCAATGTACGGATCGCCGGCGCGCCGCCGCAGTGGTTGCTCGTCCAGCGCACCGGCGACGCGATCGTCGTCGCGGTGCTCGCCACCGGGCAGCGTGTCACGCTGGGCGCCGAGCCGGTGATCGTCGACGGCGCCACGATCGCGCGCTCGACCGCCGCCGCCACCGACGACGGCGGCTTGCAGATCGGCGCGCTCGCGCTCGCGCTCGCGCAGGCCGACGATCCCACGACCGCGCTCGCCGGCTTGCTCGCCCAGGCGGTGGCCGCGACCGGCGCCGACCTCGGCGCCGTCGTCCTGCGCCAGGGCGGCGGCCACACCGTCGCGGTCGCGCGCGACGCCTCCGGCGCGGCGATCGACGACGGCGCGGCGATCCTCTCCGACACCGTGCTCGCCGACGTGCTGCGCGCCGGGCGGGTGATCGCCGTCGACGACGTCGCCGCCGATCCGCGGCTGGCGACGATCCCGTCGGTCGTGAACCTGTCGCTGCGCTCGGTGATCGCGATCCCCATGATCCTCGGCGACGAGGTCGCGGGTGCGCTCTACCTGGGCGCGCGCCGTCCGACGCGGGCGCTCGGCACGCGCCTCGCCGCCGACCTCGCCGTCGCCGCGTCCCTCGCGCTGCCGCTGGTCAGCCAGCTCCGGCGCGCCGGCGAGCGCGCCACGTTCGCGCTCGGCGCGTCGCCGGTCATGCGCGCCCTGCAAGGGCTGGTCGCGCGCATCGCGCCGACCGATCTCGCGGTGCTCGTGACCGGCGAGACCGGCACCGGCAAGGAGCTCGTCGCGCGCGCCGTTCACACGGCGAGCCCGCGCGCCGGTCGTCCGCTGATCGCGGTGAACTGCGGGGCGATCCCGGCCAACCTGTTCGAGTCGGAGCTCTTCGGCCACCGCAAGGGCGCGTTCACCGGCGCCGCGAGTGATCGCGTCGGCCGGCTCGAGGCGGCCGACAGCTCGACCCTCTTCCTCGACGAGGTCGGCGAGCTGCCGCCGGCGATGCAGGCCGCGCTCCTGCGCGCGCTCCAGGAGCGCGAGGTCACGCGCGTCGGCGACGATCGCGCGCGCGCGGTCGACTTCCGGCTCGTGTGCGCGACCAACCGCGATCTCGAGGCCGAGGTCGAGGCCGGCCGCTTCCGCGCCGATCTGCTCTATCGCCTGCGCGAGGTGACGATCGAGCTGCCGCCGCTGCGCGCGCGGGGCGACGACGTCGTCACGCTGGCCGAGGGGTTCCTCGCCGAGGCCGAGCTGGCCTTCGGCACGGCGCGCCACCGGCTGGGCGCGGCGGCCAAGGCGGCGCTCGTCGCGCACGACTGGCCGGGCAACGTGCGCGAGCTGCGCGCGGTGATGCGCCGCGCGGCGGTGCTCGCCGACGGGCTCGAGGTGACCGCGGCGGAGCTCGCGCTGCCGGCGCCGCGGCGGGCGAGGGTGACGCAGCCGCCGACGGCGCAGACAGAGACGGGGACGCAGCCGCAGCCGCAGCCGCAGACGGGCACGCAGACGCAGACGGAGCCGCAGACGGGAACGCAGCCGCAGACGGGAACGCAGGCGCCGACGCAGATCGGTGACGTCGATCGTCCGCTCGCCGTCGCGCGCGACGCGTTCGTTGCCGCGTACTGCGCGGCCGCGCTCGCGCGCCACGGCGGCAACCGCGAGGCGGCGGCCGCCGCGCTCGGCATCAGCACGCGCTCGCTCCAGCGTTACCTCGCCGGCGAGCGCGACTGACTCACGCCGCGAGCAGCTCGTCGCGCAGGCGTGTGAGGATCAGCCCGAGGAGGTTCTGCCCGCGCCACTTCGTCGGATCCTGCGCGCGCGGATCGTTCGCTGCGAGGCCGATGCCCCAGATCCGGTCGTACGGCGACGCCTCGACCAGCGTCGTGCCAGCGGTCGCCAGCAGCGTCGTACGCAGGTCCTCGTCCTGCGTGAACTTGGCCCGGCTGCCCGCCATGACGATCGTCTCGCGCTCGCGCCGCCAGATCTTGTCGTCGAACGGCGTCACCTTGCGCCCCAGCGCCTTGTGCTGCCGCGGATGCGTGGCCTCGAGGATCTTCTCCGCCGTCGCCGCATCCCCGAAGAGCATCGCCTTGCCGTGCATCATGTACTGCTCGGCGCAGCTGAAGACGTGGCCGTGCGCCTCGAAGCGGCACGGGTACCACTGCGAGAACGGCGAGGCCTCGGTGAAGAAGAAGGTGAAGGTCTGCGGCGTGGACATGATAGTGTCCATCATACACGAACGGGCGAGCGTGCGCTACCCCGTTTTCGGGTCGGCCGCGTCGCCAGGGGCGTGAGGGCGCCCAGCTCCGCGACGAGCGTGTCGACGAACGCGCGCACGCGCGCGGACTGATCCCGGCGCCGGACGCAGAGCGCGTAGATGCCGTGCTCGGGGGGGCGGTAGCGGGGGAGGAGCTCGACCAGGCGCCCCGCGGCCAGATCGTCCGCGACCAGGTAGGAGGGCACGAGCGCGATGCCGAGCCCGGCGACGATCGCGTCGCGCAGGAGCAGGCTGTTGCCCGCGACGAAGCACGGCTCGACGCGCTGCTCGATCGGACCATCGGCAGACTCGAACTCGAGGACGTCGGGGCGCGGACCGGCGCCGAAGACGGCGCAGTCGTGGGCGGGGAGCTCGGCCGGCGAGCGCGGCTGCCCGCGGCGGGCGACGTAGGACGGCGCCGCGCACGTGATGCGGTGCATCGTGCCGAGGCGGCGGGCGACCAGCGCCGAGTCGGCCAGCGAGCGCGTGATCCGGACGACGACGTCGATGCCCTCGGCGGTCGGGTTGATGTGCGCGTCGTCGAGCGACAGCTCGATCCGCACGCCGGGGTGGCGCGCACGGAAGCGGGCGACGATCCCGCCGAAGTGGACCAGCCCGAGCGACACGGGTGCGTTCACGCGCAGGCGGCCGCGCAGCGCCACGCGGTCCTCGCGCGCGATGGCGGTCGCCTCCTCGAGATCGTCGAGGATCCGCACGCAGCGCTCGTAGTAGGCGGTCCCCGCGTCGGAGGGGGTCACCCGGCGCGTCGTCCGGTGGAGCAACGAGGTGCCCAGCTCGTCCTCCAGCCAGGCGACGTGCTTGGTCACCGCGGCGGCGGACACACCGAGCTGGCGTGCGGCCGCGGAGAAGCCACGCGCCTCGACGACGCGCCGGAACGAGGTCATCGCCACGAAGCGGTCCATGCCTGGATTATCCCCTTACCAGGAAACAATGCCTTGCCCAGAACGCGGATTCTCGAACTCGGCGGTGCCGCCTACCGTGACCCTCATGAAGCCGACCCGCATCCTCCTCGCCATCTCCCTGGGCCTCGTCGCCTGCGATCCTGCGCGTGCGCGCGCACCCGGCGCCGCATCCGGCGCGGCGTCGCCCGTCGTCGCGCGCACGCCGACACCGGCGCACGCCGGCAAGAGCCCGTGGGGGCCCGATGATCAGATCGGGACCCTCAACCTCATGACCGACGCGACGCGGCTCGCCGCGCTCCGGCGCGTTCGTTCCGGCAAGGTGTACGACCTCTCCGTCGAGTACTTCGTCGGCATGCCGAGCTGGTACGCGCTCGGCGACCCTCGCTACCAGTACCACCTGACCCACACGCCGCGCGGCACCACCGTCGACGATCCGATGCACGTCGGCCGCGCGCTGAACGACAAGGTCAGCTACACGGGCGACTCGGTCACCATGTACACGCACATGGGGACGCACATCGACGCCCTCAATCACTTCGGGTTGCACGGCGAGATCTGGAACGGGTTCTCGGCGGACGAGCACCTCGGCGATCGGGGCTGGACACGCGGCGGCGCCGAAGCCCTGCCGCCGATCGTCGCGCGCGGCGTGCTGATCGACGTCGCCGCGGCCAAGGGCGTCGACGAGCTCCCGCCGTCCTACCGCATCACGCCCGATGACCTCGCGCAGGCGCTCGCCACGCAGGGCACGGCGCTCGAGCCGGGCGACGTCGTCCTCGTGCGCACCGGACGCATGCGCCACTTCGAGGGCGACAACCAGCGCTACATGGACGCGCCCCCGGGCCTGGGGCTCGCCGCCGCGCGCTGGCTGATCGACGAGCAGCGCGCGATGACCCTGGGCGCGGACAACCTCAGCCTCGAGACGTTCCCGGTCGAGACCGACGACAACTGGGTGCCGGTCCACACCTACCTCCTCGCCGAGCGAGGCGTGCCGTTCCTCGAGGTCGTGAACCTCGAGGCGCTGTCGCGCGATCGCGTCTACGAGTTCGCCTTCATCGGCAGCTCGCTCAAGCTGCGCGGCGCGAGCGGCGCGCCGATGCGGCCCATCGCGCTGCCGCTTTGAGGTCCACCATGTCGCCGTCCAGCTCCTGGCCCGCGCTCGGCTACCTGCTCGGCGCCGGCGCGCTGCTCGGGCTCAACACCAACCTCGCCCGGCTCGCGGCGCAGGTCGGGGTGGGCCCCTTCGCGCTCCTCGCGTGGTCGTGCGCCGGCGCCGCCGTGACGCTGCTCGGCGTCGCGTCCCTGCGCCGTCGCGCGCCGTCGCCGACCGCACCGTTCCTCCGCTACAGCGTCGTCGCCGCGCTCCTCGGGGTGGTCGGGCCGAGTCTCCTCTTCTACGCCGCGGTGGCCCACGTGAAGGTCGGGGTCGTCGCGATCGCGCTCGCGTTCCCGCCGCTCCTCACGTATCTCGGCGCGCTCGGGCTCGGGATGGAGCGCTTCGCGCGCGCGCGCGCCGTCGGTGTCCTGCTCGCGCTCGTCGGCGCCGCCACGCTGGCGCTCCTCGAGCTGACCGCGCCGGACGCCGACGTTCCGTGGCTCGTCGCCGTGGCCGTCGGCCCGTTCCTGCTGGCGGCCGGCAACATCTACCGCACGCGCGCGTGGCCGCCGGGCGTCGCCGCCGACGCGCTGGCGCCCGGCATGCTGGCGGCGGCCGCGGCGATGATGCTGGTCGCCGGGCTGACGCCGGCGTTCTCGCTCCACGTCCCGGCCGGCCTCACGCCCGCAGCGATCGTCGCCGCGCACGCCGTCAGCCTCTCGCTCATGTACACCCTCTACTTCCGCCTGCAGCGCCGCGGCGGGCCCGTGCTCCTCAGCTTGCTCGGATCGGTGGCGGCCGTCGTTGGCGTGCCGGCCGCGATCGTCGTGCTCGACGAGGACGCGCCGCGCGGGCTGCCGGTGGCCGCCGGGTTCATCGTCACCGGCGTGGCGCTGGTCGTCGGCGGCGCACGCCGCGCTCAGACGCCGTAGCAGTGGAAGACGCCGGGGAGGTCGATGGGGCAGGGGGCGGCGTTGCAGGTCGAGACGCCGCCCGGATCGCAGTACGCCTGATCGCATTCGGTGGAGCACACGGGCTGGTCGCAGCCGGTGACGATCGGCTTGCACGTCACCTGCGAGCCGGTGCAGGTGCCGTCGAGGAGCTGCACGCACATGGTGCCGGGGCCGCACTCGCCGCAGGGATTGAAGGAATCGGGGAGCGGACCGTCGCCGACGCAGCTGCAGTCGCGGGGCGCGTCGACCGGGGCGTCGACGAGGGCGTCGTCCTCCCCGAGCACGCAGCCGGTCACGGAGAAGGCGAGAACGACAGCGAGGAGGGCGCGCGTCATGGACGCAGCGAGATGCACGCGGTGTGCCCGTGAATTCCCGACGAGAAGGCCGCCGGGTTCCAGCGTTTGCCGGTTCACCGCGACGCGGATGTCGCGATCGCTGCCGGCAGCTCGGCGAGGAGCAGGTCGTTCTCGGCGGGCGTGCCCGGTGTGATGCGCAGGCAGCCGGCGAGCGGCCCCGGCCGGTCGAAGTTGCGGACCATGATGCCTCTGGCCGCGAGCGCCTTCCACAGGCGGGTCGCGTGGCCGTCGCTGGCCTTGCCGACGCGCACGAGCAGGAGGTTGGCCTCGCTCGGGAACACCTTCAGCTCCGGGAACGCGCGCAGCGCGACGGCGAGGCGCTCGCGCTCGGCGAGAAGATCGCGGGCGCGCGCGGCGAGCCACTCCTTGTGGTGGCGGAGCAGCCAGACCGCGGCGCGCTGGTTGAGCGAGCCGAGGTTGTACGGCATGCGCAGCTTCTCGAGCTCCTGGGTGATCTGCGGCGACGCGACGACGAAGCCGACGCGCAGGCCCGCCATGCCGATCTTCGAGAGCGTGCGCATGACGACCAGGTTCGGCAGCTCGGGCAGGCGCGGCAGGAGCGTGCGCCCGCCGTACTGGATGTACGCCTCGTCGGAGACGAACAGCGTCCCGGGGTGGCGCGCGGCGAGCTCGGCGACCTTCTCCGGCGCCCACAGCGTGCCCGTCGGGTTGTTGGGCAAGGCGAAGAACGCCACGTTGGGCTGCCGCCCGACGATCGCGTCGTCGACCAGCTCGAAGTCGAGCTGCATCTCGTCGTCGAGCGTCACCTCGATCGGCTCGAGGTTGTGGCCGAGGGCGGCCAGGCGATACACGACGAACGTCGGATCGGGATAGAGGATGCCGGCGCGGGTCTTGCCCGGCCGCGGCTCGGCGAACGCCGCGCACAGGAGCGCGATGAGCTCGTCGGAGCCGTTGCCGAACACGAGCTGTCCGGGCGCGACGCCCACGTCGGCGGCGATCAGCGCGCGCAGCTCCGCGGGGTCCGCTTCCGGATAGCGGTTGAGCGCGACCTGCGCGAGCTCGCGCCCCAGCGCGTCGGCGGCCTCGGGCGGCAGCGCGTACGGCAGCTCGTTGGCGTCGAGCTTGGCGCGGATGCCGTCGGGGCGAGGCACGTGGTACGCGACCAGCGAGCGGATGCCGCGGGTGACGAGGTCGGCGATGCCGCCGGCGCTCACGACGCACCTCCGCCGCGCTTGCGGATGAGGGCCGAGCGACCGTGCCCGTCGAGCCCTTCGACCGCGGCGAGCGCCGCGATGACGTCGGCGTCGGCGCGCGCCGCCGCCTCGTCGTACTCGACGACCGACGTGCGTCGCTGGAAGTCGTAGACGCCGAGCGGGCTCGCGTAGCGCGCCGCGCCGCCGGTGGGCAGGACGTGGTTGGCGCCCGCGACGTAGTCGCCCGCCGCCTCGGCCGCCCACTTGCCGACGAAGATCGCGCCCGAGGTGCGCAGGCGCGGCACCAGCGGGTGCGGTTCGGCGACGTCGAGCTCGAGGTGCTCGGGTGCGTACCGGTTGGCGACGTCGATCGCCTCGTCGATCGAGCCGACCACGACCGCGGCGCCGTACCGCTCGAGCGACGCACGCGCGATGTCGCGCCGGGGCAGCGTCTCGAGCTGCGCCTCGAGCGCGCGCGAGACCGCCGCCGGCAGGCTCGCGACCGTGGTCACCAGGATCGGTCGGGCCTCGACGTCGTGCTCGGCCTGGGCGATGAGGTCGGCGGCGATCCACGCCGGGTCCGCGGTCTCGTCGGCGATGATCAGCACCTCCGACGGGCCGGCGACGGAGTCGATGTCGACCTGACCGAAGACGCGCCGCTTGGCCGCCGCCACCCACTGGTTGCCGGGCCCGACGATCTTGTCGACGCGGGGCACGGTCTTCGTGCCGTACGCGAGCGCTGCCACCGCCTGCGCGCCGCCGATCTCGAACACGCGATCGACGCCGGCGATCTGCGCCGCCGCCAGCGTCTCCGCCGACGCGCCCGGCGTCACCATGATCACCTCGGCGACGCCGGCGACCTTCGCCGGGATCGCGGTCATGAGCACGCTCGACGGATAGCGCGCCGTGCCGCCCGGCACGTACAACCCGACGCGCTCGAGCGGCTGCACGCGCAGCGCGAGCCGGATGCCGTCGCGCGCGACCTCGAGGTCGGCCTCGCGCTGGTGCTCGTGGAACCAGCGCACGCGCTCGGCCGCGATCTCGATCGCGCGGCGCACCTCGTCCGTCACCTGCGCGCGCGCGCGCCACGACGCCGCGTCGATCTCGTACGTGTCGCCGTCCTCGCGCGCGGTGGGGGAGCGACGATCGAAGCGCTCGGTGTACTCGCGCACGGCGGCATCACCACGCGTGCGCACGTCCTCGACGATCGCATGCACCGCGCGCTCCACCTCGGCCGAGAAGGTGGTGGAGCGATCGAACAACGCGGCGAAGCCGGCGTCGCCCGG
>DDTA01000275.1:0-209 GCA_002344285.1 Myxococcales bacterium UBA2376 | reverse complement strand
CGATCGTGTGGCGCGCCTTCGTCCTGGTGGTGCTCACCGGCTGTGCCTTCCAGCCGAGCGGCGGCGGCGATCCAGACGGCGGCGCCGTCGGCGGCGATGGGCCGGCGTCCGATCCCGACGGCGCCACGGCCTGCACCGGCGCCGCGACGTGGCTGGACACCTGCGCGCTGCCGCCGCCGACCGCAGGGCTCAGCCTCGGCGCGAGCGGC
>DDTA01000181.1:31684-31916 GCA_002344285.1 Myxococcales bacterium UBA2376 | reverse complement strand
GGGTCCTCGTCGATCCCGTGCTGCGGCGTGAAGTAGCGCGAGACGAAGTCGACGCCTGGCCCGTCGGTCGCCGGATCGGCGGGCGCGGTCACGATCACGCCCTCGGTCGGCAGCGCCCCGACGGCGCGGAAGTCGGGCGCGAGCGCGCGCACCGCGGCGGCGGCGTCGAGGACGACGAGCAGATTCTGCGCGCGCCAGAGCTCGCGCGGCGTCGCGCCGATCGCCGCCTCGA
>DDTA01000181.1:0-31597 GCA_002344285.1 Myxococcales bacterium UBA2376 | reverse complement strand
CCAGCGCAGCCGGAAGCCGTCGGCTTCGGGCGCGAAGAACGCCGTCTCCGACAGCGCCATCTCGGCTGAGATCCGCTGCAGGAGCGCGTCGTCCGGCCAGCGCTCGAGGGGCAGGACGGCCGCCGGGTTGCCGGCGAAGGCGCGCGAGGTGAAGGCGTCGACCACGAAGTAGCGCATGTTGTCCTCGGGGCGGGTGCGATCGTCAGGCGGTGGCGCGCGCCGCCCGGTTGCCGCGCGCCAGCTGATCGTGGGAGAGGTGGGCGAGCAGGTCGAAGGCGCCGAGCACACGCGGCGTGAGCGGCGCGCCGCACNNACGCGCGGCGTGAGCGGCGCGCCGCACGAGATGCGCAGGCAGCTGGCGAAGCGCTGCTGCCGCGCCGAGAAGATCGGCCCCGGCGCGATCGCCACGCCGCGGGCGAGCGCGCGCTCCTGCAGGACCAGCGCGTCGACGCCCGCCGGCAGCTCGATCCACAGCACGAAGCCGCCGCGCGGCGCCGAGACCCGCGTGCCGTCGGGGAAGCGGGCGAGCACGGCGTCGCGGTACGCGGCGACCTGTCCGCAGATGGCGGTGCGCAGCCGGCGCAGGTGACGATCGTAGCTGCCCGACGAGAGCATCTCGGCGACCGCCATGCAGGTGAGCGTCGGACACGCGAGCGACTGCGAGAACTTGAGCCGCTCGATCGCGTCCTGGTAGCGGCCGGGCGAGATCCACCCGACGCGATAGCCGGGCGCGAGCGTCTTCGACACCGAGCCGCACAGGAGCACCCGCCCGTCCTTGTCGAACGCCTTGAGCGGCCGCGGCCGCGTGCCGTCGAAGCACAGCTCGCCGTAGACATCGTCCTCGATCACCGGGATGTCGTGGCGCACCGCGAGCGCGTAGAGCTCCGCCTTGGCCTCGTCGGGCATGACCGAGCCGAGCGGGTTGGCCGCCGTCGGCATGCAGGCGATCGCCTTCACCGGCGTCGCGCGCAGGGTCTCGGCCAGGCAGCCGAGGTCGAACCCGGTGCGCGGGTGCGCCGGCACCTCGACCACCTTCATGCCCAGCGCCTCGATGGTCTGGAGGATGCCGAAGTAGGTCGGGCTCTCGACGGCGATGACGTCGCCGGGCCGCGCGACCGCGCGCAGCGCGAGCGTGATGGCCTCGGTCGCGCCGATCGTGCAGACGAAGTCGTGCTCGGTCAGCGCGCAGCCCCACGTCACCGAGCGGCGGGCGAGCGCGCGGCGCAGCGTGGACAGCCCGGGCGGCGTGTCGTCGCGCGCGCCGAGCGTCGAGACCTCACGCGCCAGCGCTGCCGCGATCCGGTTGAGCGACGCCACCCGCAAGGTCGCCGGGTCGAGGTACGCCGCGGCGAGCGGCACGACGCCGGGATCGCGCAAGGCGGCGATCAGCCGCCCGACGCCGTCGGAGACCGCGGGGCGCGTCGCCGTCATCGCCTTGCGCGGCGGGCGCGGCGTCGCCCCTTCCTCCGCCCGCCGGCGGACGAAGAAGCCGGACTTCGGCCGCGCCTCGACGAGCCCGGCGCCCTCGAGCACGCCGTACGCCTGCACCACCGTCGCCACGCTCACGGCGCGATCCTCGGCGAGGCGCCGCACGGACGGCATGCGCTCGCCGGGCCGCAACGCGCCGCGCTCGATCGCGTCGCCGAGCTCGGCGGCGAGCTGCTCGTAGAGAAAGTCGCTGGCGGCGGCGGGCACGGCGTGGATGATTGTACTTGTCGTCTTCCGGCTCGACCATCACAGATGCGGGGTCGGCGTCGGGTTCACTGTATCGGTTCATGGGTGATCTCACTCTTTCTGTACTGGCTGGCAAGATGATGACTGTCGCTGTCCAGGTCGCCGGCGCGTGCCAAGGTTGGCGCGCGTGACACCCGCAGGCGGTCCAGTCGCTGTTTCCGAACCGGGGCGCGGCGATCGCCGGATGGCGACCGTGCTCGCGCTGGCGTCGGTCTACGTGGTGTGGAGCTCGACGTACCTGGTGATGCGCATCGCCGTCGAGACGCTGCCCCCGATGCTCATGGGCGCGATCCGCTTCAGCATCGCCGGCGGGCTCCTGCTCCTGTTCGGGCTCGTCCGCCGCCTGCCGATGCCGACCGTACGCCAGTGGTTCCTGGCGCTGCCGGTGGGGCTCCTGCTCTTCGCCGGCGGCAACGGCCTGGTCGCCATCGCCGAGACCCGCGTGAGCTCCGGCATCGCCGCGGTCGTCTGCGCCACCATGCCGCTGTGGATGGCGGTCTTCGCCGCCGCCGCGGGTGAGCGCCCCACCCGGCGCGAGTGGCTGGGCGTGGCGCTCGGGCTCGCCGGCGTCATCGTCCTCACCTCGGGCGCCGAGCTCTCCGCCGAGCCCGTGTACGCCGCGGTGCTGCTCGGCTCGCCGCTGGCGTGGGCGGCGGGCTCGATGCTCGCGCGCCGTCTGCCCGCCGCGCCCGGCGTGATGGCCGCGGCCAGCCAGCAGGTCATGGGTGCGGTCGCGCTCGCGATCATCGGCTTCGGCCGCGGCGAGCGGTTGCCGGAGGTGTGGACCTTCGACGCGATCTGGGCGGTCGCGTACCTCGTGATCCTCGGATCGTTCGTCGCGTTCACCGCGTACTCCTGGCTCCTGCGCAACACGCGGCCGGCCTTGGCCACGAGCTACGCGTTCGTGAATCCGCCGCTCGCCGTGTTGCTCGGCGCGGCGCTCGGCGCCGAGTCGGTCGGCACCGCGACGTGGGCGGCCACGCCGCTCATCGTCGCGGCCGTGCTGCTCGTCGTGCTCGGTCGGCGGAAGTAGTCGCCGGGCGTCAGTCCCTGGAGACGAGGCGCTCCTGCGCCCGCATCGCCAGTCGCCCGAGGGCGTCGGTCACGACCCGCGGCGCGAACCGCGTCACGCCCCATGCCACCCACGCCTCGGTGGTCACCGGTCGCACCGCGATGTCGGTGCCGACCACGTCGACGATCGCCTCGGCGACGGCCGCCGGGGACGTCCCGCGGGACTTGAACGTCTTCGCCATCCGCGCCCGCATGCCCTCGCGGCCGGGCGAGAAGTGGGTCTGCTCGATGATGTTGGTCGCGATCAGCCCGGGGCAGATCGCCGTCGCCCGCACGCCGTGCTTCGCGAGGTCGGCGCGCATCGAGAGGGTCAGGCCGAGGACGGCGAACTTCGAGGCGACGTACGCGATCGACTCCGGCGTCGCGTAGAGACCGAGCATCGACGAGAGGTTGACGATGTGACCGCGGCGGCGTGCCGCCATCGGCGGCGCGAAGAAGTGGCTGCCGTACACGACGCCCATCAGGTTCACGCGCAGCGTGCGATCCCAGTGCTCGAGCGGCGCGTCGAGGATGCCGCCCGACTGCCCGATGCCGGCGTTGTTGACGACCACGTCGGCGGCGGGGGTGAGCGCGTGGACCGCGGCGGCGAACGCCTGCATCGCGGCGCGATCGCCGACGTCGACCACCTCGGCCAGCGCGACCCGGTCGCCGAGCTCGGCGCGGACGGCGTCGAGGCCGGCCCGGTCGACGTCGCAGAGGTAGAGGCGGGCAGCGCGGCCGGCGAACGCGGCGGCGGTGGCGCGGCCGATGCCGCTGGCGGCCCCGGTGACGACGACGTGCTGGTCAGTGAAGCGCATGAGCGGTCCTTCGACTCGGCCTGCGGCCTCGCTCAGGATGCACGGGCGGCAGCTTCCCTGTGCGCCGCCTCGCTCCGGGCGAGCAGCACACCCGCCAGATGATAGTTGTCGTTCTGGTCGGGATGGAAGTCGCGGCGCAGGTACTCGCGCAGCCCGCGCCCGAACACGCGCTCGCCGATCGGCTTGGGCACGTGCTGCCCCGCCCTGGCGGCGGCCGCGCGCATCTCGCGGAGCCGGCGCGCCGCCTCGAGCGGCCCGATGCCGTCCTGGCGGAGCAACATGATCGTCGCGATCGCCCACCACGTCGACAGCATGATCGTCGCCATCGCCATGCCCGCCACGCGCAGCGCGTACGAGTCATCGACGGCCTGGAGGACGTCGAAGGCGACCGACTTGTGCTCGAGCTCCTCGGCGGCGTGCCAGAGGAGGAGCTGCCGCATCTGCGGATGGACCAGCTCGAGCGGCATCTCGGTCGCGGCGCCTTCCGCCATGATCGCCGTGAAGTGCTCGGCGGCCGCGGTGGTGGCGAGCCGGAGCTTCGCACCCGAGAACTTCTCGATGCGGCTGGTGACGCGGGTGTAGAGCTCGAGGAACCGATCGATGTCGTAGCCCTGCGCGCGCAGCGTGTCGAAGTAGTCCTCGTGCGCGCGGGCGTGACGACCTTCCTGGTTGCCGAAGCCCTTCACGGCCTCGCGCAGCGCGGGATCCTCGATGCGATCGAGGAAGTGATAGACGGAGCGCACGAAGAAGCGCTCGCCATGAGGGAAGAGGAGGTTGACGCCGTTCGAGATGGCGGTGGGTACGGCCAGGCCGGCGAACCAGTGCCGGGGGACCTTCTCGAAGCCGAGCGGAGGTTTGCGGGGAGTGATGGTGGGGCGAGTCATGTGCGCGTCCTTGCTCGACATCGTGAGTCCGTATTGACCGCCAGTCAATAGCAAATCGTTCAATAGCCGGATCTTCTAATGATGCAGGACACTTCCAATCATCTTGCGCGCGCTGTGGCGAACGCGGTACGAGTGAGGGATGGCGATCGTCCGCGGGCTCCGTAAGCGTCGTCGCGCCGCCGCTGCGAGCGCAGCCGGCGCGGCGGAGAGCGGGCGCTCGCGCCGTCCGCGGCGACGCATCCGGCTCGAGAACGATCAGCGACGCGCGCAGCTGCTCGCGCTCGGCGTGCAGGCGTTCTCGGAGCGCACGTACGACGACGTGTCGATCGACGACATCGCGAAGGCGGCCGGGATCTCGAAGGGCCTGCTCTATCACTACTTCCCGACGAAGCGCGATCTCTACCTCGCCGGGCTGCGCACCACGGCCGCGGAGCTCATCGCGAGCACGACCGCGGCCACGAGCGACATGACGATGCCGCCGCTCGAGCGCATGCGCGCCGGTCTCGATGCGTACCTCGATCACGTCTCGCGCCACGCGCGCCCGTTCGTGGCGCTCATGCGCGGCGGCATCGGCTCGGACCCCGAGGTCGTCGGCGTGATCGAGGGCGTGCGCGCGACCTACGTGGAGCGCTTCCTCGAGAAGGCCGAGGGCACGCCGCTCAGCGATCTCCTGCTCTCGAACCGACCGCTGGTGCGGCTCGCGGTGCGCGGCTGGATCGGCTTCGTCGAGGCGGCGAGCCTCGAGTGGCTGCAGAAGAAGGACGTCGAGCGCACCACGCTGCGCGACATGCTCGTCGACGCGCTGCTCGCGAGCCTGCGGATCAGCGCCGGCGCTCGTACGTGAGCAGCGCGCTGGGCGCGCCGGCGTGGCGCGTCTCGACGAGCGCCACGCGGCGGAAGCCCGCGTTCTCGACGACCGCGATCGACGGCGCATTGCGGCCGTCGACCACGGCGATGACGCGGGCCAGCGCGCGGGCGCCGAGCAACCACTCGCACAGCGCCCCGACGGCCTCGGTGGCGTAGCCCTTCCGCTGGAAGGCCGGCGCGATCGTGTACCCGATCTCGGCGCTGTCGTGCGCCTCGCCGAGGACGCGCACGCCGAGGTCGCCGGCGATGGCGCCGCTCGCACGCTCGACGACGGCGAGCTGGAACCAGGGGCCTGGCACATCGCACGGCGTGCGTGGCTGCATGGCGGCGAGGTCACGCTCGATCTCACCGGGATCGACGACGCCCCAGCCCTGGAAGCGCGCGATGGCCGGCTCGCGCCGGTAGGCGGCGATGACACGCGCTTCCTCGACCGCGAAGGGTCGCAGGAGCAAGCGCTCCGCGACGATGGGCACGAACTCCGCCACCGACCGCATGATCGCACACGGCGCCGTCCGGCGCGCGCGGCGACGTTCAGATCGCGGGGACCGACCTCGGCGTGAACGACGCGGTCTCGACCAGCTCGCCGGGCGAGCCGACGATCACGGGCGTCGACGACGCGGGCGCGTTGCTCGGCCGCGCCTGGAGCAGCGTCGCCATCGACGCCGACGGCTGCTCGGCGCCCGTCGCGGGCTCCAGCGGCGGCGCCTTCGGGTTCCCGAGACGCGAGACATGGAGACGTGCTGGATCGTGCATGCGCGAACGTGTCCTCCCCGGACGTGTCCTCCCCGGACGCGCCCATACCATCACGTCGCCTGAACCTCGATCAATTGCACTCCCGCACGCTTTCGACTCCCGCGCCCAGATTCCGGAGCGCACCGTCGCGCGGCACGGCGATGACCCATGGGACAGGTAGCTCGGTCGGTGGCAATGCGCGCAGCGATTCCAGGCAGATGGAGATGGCATCGCGTGTGCGATGGGTCCGGGGATGCTCGGATACCAGCACCTTCGCCTGCCGTGGGAGCTCGACGATGATCAGGTCGGCCCCAGCGGCGTCGCGCCCGGCAAGCAGACGTTGACGGCGAGGCTGCCGCCGCGGATCGGCGGCGCGGCGGATCCGGTGGCGGCGGCGGCGCCCGGGCTCTTGCCGATCGCGGGGACGGGCGCGAAGACGGCGCCGCCGTCGGACGACGCGTTCGCGGTGCACCTCGAGGCGGCAAAGGCGAAGCCGACCGGGACGCCGGCCGCAACGCCGAAGGGGGCGGAGCCCGCGAACGACGGCGAAGACGGCGCCAAGGATCCAGCGGCGGACGCGGCGGCGCAGGCCGCGGCGCTGCGCCAGCTCCTGCGCGCCGACGCCCGCTTCGTGGCGACGTACGTCGACGCGCTCGACGTGAACGCCGAGCTGAAGATCGACGGCACCGCCGCCACGCTCGCGCTGGCGCGCTTCGAGCTGTGGAGCGAGCTCGGCAAGCTCGCCGAGCTGGTGGCCGAGGTCCGCAAGCACCGGGTGCAGGGCATCGTCGCGACGCTGCTCGAGGCCGACAACGCCTGGGAGTACCTGGTCGCGGTGCTCGACAAGCCGTCGCGGCGACGCCTCTACGACGTCCTCGCCGACGGCAACGCCGACGCCCGCAACGCCGGCCGCTTCACCGAGGACGTCGTCGAGTTCTGGGACACGCAGATGCGCCAGGACGCCGGCGTGGTCAAGGCCGCGTACCGCACGCTCGCCGACGACGACAGCGGTGCGGGCGCGATCGCCGCGCAGCGCACCCGCATCATCGCCACGCTCCTCGAGTACCAGACGCTCGACGCGCGCTACGGGATGAAGGGCACGCTGCTCACGCGCTTCCTGCAGAAGCTCGACGTCGTCGTGACCCTGCCCGGCGGCCTCTTCGGCCTGGGCGAGCAGCAGACCCGCATGCTCGACGACATCAAGCGGCGCATGGGGCCGAGCCTGCCCGCTTACGTCGCGGTGCTCGCCGCGTCGAACATGGTGCTGGTCCAGGGCGACGCCCCCGAGCTGGTCACGCTCGGCGGCTCGATCGCCCAGGACGTGCAGGAGGCGGTGCTCGAGCTCGAGGTCGTCGGCGACGTGGTCGACTTCCTCCTGAACGCGAGCAAGGAGACGGCGCAGGAGTGTCTGCGCTGGCTCGCGCGCACGCCGTCGAAGCTGCCGCTGCTCCTCGACTTCATCGCCCTGCACTTCGTGAAGATGACGTCGCTCTGCGCCTACGGGCTCTCGCTGCTGACGGCCGAGACCATCGTCGAGATCCTGCAGAAGATCGACGTCGAGCGCCTGGGCCGCTTCTACCTGGCGCTCGTGACCTGCACCGCGAGCGTCCTCTTCCTGCCCCAGCTCTTCGCCGCGTACTGGCTCCTGCCCGAGAAGACGCGCGACAAGGTCTTCAGCACGCTGGGCCGGACGGCGTTCAAGCCGCTCATCGACGAGGCCAAGGCCTTCGTCGTGCCCATCCTCCAGGACCTCATCGACCGTCACCTGCCGGTCGGCACCGGCGTCTACTTCGAGCGCGGCCTCTCGATCTCGGTGGCCTACGCCGTCGCCGGCGCCGAGTCGTCGTTCTCGATCTTCCGCAGCGCGCCGGGCACGCTGCGCTACGACGAGCGCTTCCTCATGCGCGGCGGCGTCGAGATGTCGCGCGGCATGGGCAAGACCGAGGGCAAGAAGGCCGACAACGGCGAGAAGCAGCGGTTCTGGGCCCACGAGGTCGCGGCGACGGCGAGCGCGCAGATGCAGTTCATGTCGCAGAACCGCTACGAGTTCCCGTTCCTCGACGACGACGCCTTCGTCGGCCTGCTCGCCGCGTTCGTCGACATCGAGGCGGCGGTGTCGGCGGGCGCCCTGGTCTTCGACGAGCTCGACCAGATCGATCCGTTCCCGTACCTGGTCTCGTCGAAGCTCGAGCCCAAGCTGACCGGCGAAGGTCAGGCCGTCGCATCGACGGGAATGCGCAAGGGCAAGGGTGGAGCAGATGGAGTCCACGAGTGGGGCGGCGGCCAGAAACCCGAGGAGATGGGCTCGTCGGTCGGAATGTTCGGCGGCCAGGCGAGCGCTCGCATCGGCCGGCTCCTCGAGGTCGGCGGCGCGCTCGAGCTCCAGCGCTCCGCGACGTCGACGCCCGAGCGGAGCGTGCACCAGGTCAGCGTGCAGGTCGGCGCCAAGCACGCGGTGTCGGCGAGCTCGAGCGTGCCCGGCCTGGGCGCGCTGCTGGCGGCGATCCCCAAGGCCGACGCCGGCCTCGCCGTCAAGGCGACGTGGACCATCGCCGGGCTCGCGCAGGAGGCGCCCGTGCAGGTCGGCGAGATGAAGCTCTCGCTCGTCGGGTCGACCGGCGACATCGAGGGCCCCGCCGGCGGCTCCGAGACCGAGGTCGAGCTGCCCGACGGCCTCGACCTCGACAGCGCCGAGCGCTTCATCGCCGGCCTGGGCGGCGCGACGTTCAAGCGCAAGATCGGCATCGCGTCGGACCTCGGCCGCAAGGCCTTCGCCGCGATCGACAACCAGAAGAACCTGACCTCGCAGCTCAAGGCCGAGTACGAGCACGTCGGCCTCAAGCTCCGCGGCGCGATCGACGTGGAGGTCACGCTCGAGGCCGACGCCGTGCGCGAGATCGCCGGCCTGTTCCTCGAGCTCCTGCGCGCCGCCTCGTCCACCTCGTTCGCGGACCTGCGCGCCGCCGTCATGACGTTCCTGACCACCGGCGATCTGCCCGACACCGTCGAGCGCGCCGGCACGCGCGTGGCCACGCTGCTCGCGGCCGGCCTCGGCGACGTGCGCTACCGCGTCGACGTCGGCCTCGCCGGCGCCGCCGGTCACGTCGTCGGCGGCGTCGGCGGCCACGGCTTCGCCGGCACGGGCCTCATCCTCGAGGGCAGCGTCACCGAGCAGCTCGAAGCGCTCGACGCGCAGCAGCTCCTCGACGTGGTCCGCGGCAAGCTCGCCGACCTGGGCGAGATGGAGCTGCCCTGGGGCGATTGAGGTCCAGTCGCGGTCCGACCGGAATGGCGAGTGTTCATAGGGTCTTGGGACCCATGAACCTGTCCCCTCTCAGTGCGCGGCGGTCGGGTCGCCGCCGGTGGTCGCCTCGATCGTGCGCCAGTCGACGACCATCGAGGGCTCGCGCAGGAACTCGTCCGGGTTGGCGACGGCGAGCGCGACGCGTAGCACCTCGTCCATGTGCTTGACCGGGACGACGGTGAGCGCGGAGAGGACGGACTCGGGGATGTCCTTCAGGTCCTTCTTGTTGTCCTCGGGGATGATCACCGTGGTCACGCCCGCGCGGTGGGCCGCCAGGATCTTCTCCTTGAGGCCGCCGATGGCGAGCACGCGGCCGCGCAGCGTCACCTCGCCGGTCATGGCGATGTTCTGGCGCACGGGCACGCGCATGAGCGCCGACGCGACCGCGGTCGCCATCGTGATGCCGGCGCTCGGGCCGTCCTTGGGGATCGCGCCCTCGGGGAAGTGGACGTGGATGTCGGTCTTGGTCTGGAAGTCGCGTGACAGGCCGAAGCTCTCGGAGCGCGAGCGGATGTAGCTCATCGCCGCCTGCGCGCTCTCCTGCATGACGTCGCCGAGCTTGCCGGTGAGCGTCAGCTTGCCCTTGCCGGGCACCACCGTGACCTCGGTCGGCAGGAGGTCGCCGCCGAACAGCGTCACGGCGAGGCCGTTGCACAGGCCGATCTCGTCGGCTTGCTCGCGCCGGTTCTCGCGGTACTTCTCGACGCCCAGGTAGGTCGGCAGGGTCTCGGGCGTGACCTCGAAGCTGGCGTCGGCCTTGCGTCCGGCGGCCAGCCACTCCTTGGCGATCTTGCGGCACACCGTCGCGATCTCGCGCTCGAGCGAGCGCACGCCCGCTTCCTTGGTGTAGCGGTGGATGATCATCGTGAGCGCGTCGTCGCTCCAGGTGACCTTCAGCTCCTTCACGCCGTTGGACTCGGCCTGCTTGGGGATGAGGTACTGGCGCGCGATCGCGATCTTCTCCCACTCGGTGTAGCCGGGCAGCTCGATGATCTCGAGGCGGTCCTGGAGCGGCAGCGGGATCGAGTGCTGGCTGTTGGCCGTCGTGATGAACATGACGTCCGACAGGTCGTAGTCGAGGTCGAGGTAGTGATCGTTGAACGTGTGGTTCTGCTCGGGGTCGAGCACCTCGAGCAGCGCCGCCGCGGGGTCGCCGCGGAAGTCCATCGACATCTTGTCGATCTCGTCGAGCAGGAAGACCGGGTTGTTGGCCCCGACCTTCTTGAGCGACTGGATGAGCTTGCCGGGCAACGCCCCGATGTACGTGCGGCGGTGGCCGCGGATCTCGGCCTCGTCGCGCACGCCCCCCAGGGACTGGCGCACGAACCGGCGCCCCGTCGCGTTGGCGATCGAGCGCGCGAGCGACGTCTTGCCGACGCCGGGCGGGCCGACCAGGCACAGGATCGGGCCCTTCAGCCGCTCGACCAGCGTCTGCACCGCCAGGTACTCGAGGATGCGCTCCTTCACCTTCTTCAGGCCGTAGTGCTCGGCCTCGAGGATGCGCTCGGCCTCGGCGATGTCGTGACGGTCCTCGGTCTTGTCCTCCCACGGCAACGCCACGATCCAGTCGATGTAGTTGCGGACCACCGTCGCCTCGGCGGACATCGGCGACATCATCTTCAGCTTCTTGAGCTCCTTGAGGCAGCGGTCCTTGGCCTCCTTGCTCATCCGCTTCGACTTGATCTTCTGCTCGAGCTCGCTGAGCTCGTTCTTGAACTCGTCGCGGTCACCCAGCTCCTTCTGGATGGCCTGCATCTGCTCGTTCAGGTAGTACTCCTTCTGCGACTTCTCCATCTGCTTCTTCACGCGGGTGCGGATCTTCTTCTCCACCTGGAGAATCTCGATCTCGGCCTGCATGAGCTCGTAGAGGCGCTCGAGGCGCTTCTGCGGCGATGGGGTCTCGAGGAGCTCCTGCTTGTCTTTGATCTTGAGGTTGACGTGGGCGACGATCGTGTCGGCGAGGCGGCCGGGCTCCTCGATCGTCTGCACGCTCATCAGCATCTCGGGCGGGATGCGCTTGTTGAGCTTCACGTAGGTCTCGAACACGCCCTGCACCGAGCGCATCAGCGCCGACAGCTCGAGCGAGCGCTCGTCGGGCTCGGGCACGTCCTCGACCTCGACCGAGAAGAACGGCGTGCTCTGCTCGAACCCGATCACCTTCGCGCGCGACTTGCCCTCGACCAGCACCTTCACGGTGCCGTCGGGCAGGCGCAGCATCTGGATGATGTGACCGATGGTCCCGACCGCGAAGATGTCCTCCTCGCGCGGATCGTTGGTCTTGGCCTTCTTCTGCGCGGCAAGGATGAGCTCCTTGTCCCCCGCCATCGCCTCCTCCAGCGCGTTGATCGACTTCTCACGCCCCACGAAGAGCGGCACCACCATGTGCGGGAAGACGATGATGTCGCGCAACGGGAGGAGGGGCATCGTGCGCGGCCCCCGGTCGTGCTTGCCGAACATGCGCCCTACTCTATGCCCACCCCCCCGAAGAGCAAGTAAAGGGCGTCCCACGGAACGGCGCCGGGAGTGGGCATCCGGAGCGGATCTGGCGAATCAGATTGCGGTTTTGACCGCGGCGTCCTTACCACGCGCATCGTGGTATTCATGCCACGACGGTGTTTCGGGGGTGCGGTCGTAAGGCCGCGCGTTCGTGGGAAACCTACCTCGCTCGATGTGGTGCGTCGTACAGATGCATCGCCCGGTATGGCGGGTGCTGTATGTGGCGCCGCCGGCATGGAGTCCTCCCACTCCCATTCTCCCCCGTACGAGGTCTACCTCGTCGTCGACAACGCCCGCTCGCAGGCCCTGACCCGCGCGTGGGACCGCTTCGACGACCCATCGGTCGCGGCGGTCGACCTCTACTTCCGGGCGTCGACCGACGTCGCGCTGGTCGCCGTGCACCTGCAGCACGGCCGCGATCGCGGGCGCTGGATCGGGCACGTCGTCGCGAGCGGCGTGGCCG
Organism: Myxococcales bacterium UBA2376; assembly: GCA_002344285.1. Classification (GTDB taxonomy): domain Bacteria; phylum Myxococcota_A; class Polyangia; order Haliangiales; family Haliangiaceae; genus UBA2376. The sequence goes on along the minus strand of DDTA01000181.1, from coordinate 19,249 downwards.
TGATCGATCCCGCGCGCATGGGCGACGGCGATCGGCGTGCGTTCTTCGCTACGTACCTGCAGTCGTACGAGGTCGTCGCGCGCGGCTGCACCGGCCTCGCCGGCGCGATGACCGCGCTGCGCTCGCACGCCGCGAAGCCGAACGCGCGCGGCACGGGACCGTCGCCGGCGATCCGCGATGTGCCCACGCCCGCCACGCGACCGCGGCTGGGATCGGAGCCGGAACCTCCCGCCCTACCTCCGATCCCGGCCGCGGGCCGCGGCGCCGCCACGCGCTCGACGACGCTCGGCATGGGCGCGCTCAAGCGCCCGGCGACCGACGGCGAGGGATCGGCGAGCACGCGGGCGCCGACGGTCGAGTACCGGGGCCGTGACACCGAGCCGCTGCCGCCGCCGCCGCTGGGCCAGCCGACCCGGGCCAGCGGCACCGGCGAGCCCGCGGTTTCGGCGGAGCGCGAACCCGGACCGTCGGTGGCGGTGCGCTTCCTGCGCGGCGGGACGTGGTCCCACGCGCGGCTGCGATCGCTGTCGGCGCGCGGCGCGTACCTCGTGACCGGCGCGCCGCCGCGCCTGCACGACGAGGTGCACGTCGCGCTCGAGCTCGGTGAGCTGTCGGCGGTGGTGCGCGGCAGCGTCTACCACGTGACGACGGCGCGCGACGCGGTGGAGACCGGGTCGAGCGGCTTCGCCGTGCGGTTCCCGACCGATCCCGGACCGATGCGCGACCGGCTGCTCGACCTCTTGCAGCGCGCGCGCGCCGACGGCGTCGTGATCAAGCCGCCGCCATCGCGGACGAGCGTGCGCTTCCCGGTGCGCTGGCCCGTCGAGCTGCGCGGCGCGCGCGGCTCGCACGGCGACGCCCTCGACGTGTCGCTCGGCGGCCTGTTCATCCGCGGCCAGGCGCCGCTGGGCGCCGACCTCGTGACCGCGGTCGTGCCCATCGACGTCGGCGATCCGCCGATCGAGCTGAAGGCACGGGTCGCCCGCGCGATCACGAACGCCGACGCCACCATCCGCGGGCTGACCGCCGGCTACGGGCTCGAGATCGTCGACATGAGCGAGGGCGACCGCGTGCGATGGTCGCGCTTCCTGGCGCGGGTCGAGCGACGCGCGGCGCGCACGGTGCTCGTCGGCGCGGCGCCACGGCGGCTCGAGGCGATCGCGCGCGCCCTCACCGACGCGGGGTACGCGGTGACGTCGAGCGCCGACGCCGGCGCGCTGGTGCGGCTCGCCGACGGACCGCAGCTCCCCGACGTCGCGGTGATCGACGACAGCCTGCTCGAGCAGGGCGTGAGCGCGGCCTGGCTCGAGCAGATGTTCACGCAGCGCCAGGTGCCGTGCATCACCGTCCGCGGCGACGCGACGCGCGCACGCCTCGTGGTCGATCGCCTGCTCGCCGTCGCCGCGAGCTGAGGCGGACGCGCGCGTGGCGCGCCGGCGTCAGTCGGCGATCTCGATCACGAGCGTCACCGGCTGGCCGCGGCGCGTGAGCGTCACGACGACGCGCGTCGACGCCAGCAGGTACGCGGGCGCGAGGCGCGCCGGCTCGACGATGTCGGCGCCGTTCAGCGCGTGCACCGTGTCGCCGTTCATGAAGCCGACGCGCGCGTAGAAGCTGGACGGCCGGATGGCGTAGAGCTTGACGCCGTTGGGCTGCCCGTTCTCGAACGACGGCACGACACGCGCGCCGTGCGCCCCGGCGGCGGCGATCAGGTCGGGCACCGCCGCCGGCGCGATGCGGTGGTGGTGCTCGCCGACGCGCGTGATGCCGGTGCCGGACGCCGAGGGATCGAGCGGCGGCGGGAGCGACGGCGACGTCGACAGGAGGAGCGACGCGGCGTCCGCGCGCTGCACGAGGAGCAGGCCGGGCCGCCGCACGAGCCACGACGGATCGACGACGATCGCGGCGCCGCGCTCACGCACGAGCGCGAGCCCCAGCGACTCGAACAGCGCGCGAAAGCGCGGCTCGATCTCGGCCGGCTTCAGGCGGCCGTCGAAGCCCTCGGGGCGGCTGCGCTCGGCGAGCTCGACGGGCAGGATCACGTTGGCGCAGGTGATCCCGAGGTAAGCGACGACGAGATCCTTGGCCGTGAAGCCGGGCCGCAGGGTCAGCTGGACCTCGCCCGTCGGCCGGACGCACGCGTAGAGCCCGTCGGGTGAGGTCATCCGGGCGTCGTCACCCGGCGCGCCGTCGTCCGACGCGACCTCGTCGGGCTCGGCGCGCGGCGCCTCGACGACCGGCGCCGGCGTGGGGCACACCGGCGCGCGGGGCTGGCGGCACGCGCCGAGGGCGAGCGCGACCACGAGCACGCGCGCGAGGAACGTCGGGGCAAGCGAGGGCGCGACCATGGCGCCCAAGGTAACAGCGACGCCTCACCTCTGCCCGACCACGCCAGGAATTGCCAGACGCCGCGGGGAGTGCCTGCGCAACCGTGGTGGTTACGGTCCTGTCCCTGGGTCGCCGGCACCGCGGAGCTGAGATGAAGAAACGACTCCCCCTCGTTCTCCTGGTCGTCGCTGTCGCCGCGGTGCTCGGCTTCCTCCTCCTGCGCGGCCGCGACGGCGGCGAGCGCGCGGCGCGCGGCACGTCGGCCGCGTCCACCGATCGCGGCGGCCACGCGACGGCCGCCGCGGGCGCACGCGACGGCCGCGGCATCGTCGACCCGCGCACGAAGCCGCGCGGCTCGATCGCCGGGGTCGTCCGCGTCAAGGACGGCGCGCCGCTCCCCGGCGCCAGCGTGTGCACGTCGTGGAGCGCCGAGGGCGCCACGGCCGAGGACACGCGCGAGCCGGTGTGCACCAAGACCGACGCCGCCGGCGCGTACGAGCTTGCCGAGCTCGTGCCCGGCTATCACCGCGTCTCGGCCTTCGCGCCCGCGCACGTGCCCGCGTCCTGGCGCGACCCTGACCGCCGTCGCGACAGCGTCGAGCTGAAGCCGGGCGAGGCGAGGCGCGGGATCGATCTCGCGCTCGCGCCTGGCGGGGTCGAGATCGCCGGCGTGGTCGAGGACGTGAGCGGTGGCCCGGTCGCCGACGCGCTCGTGTCGGTGCGCGCGAGCGGCGGTGGATGGTGGAACCACGGCGCCAGCGCGATCACACGCAGCGACGCGCAGGGCCGCTTCTCGCTGTGGACCAGGAAGGGCGAGGTCTCGATCCACGCCGCGGCCGAGGGCTACGCGCCCGGCTCCACCGACGCCGTGGCGCCGACCACGAAGGTCGAGGTCCTGCTCACGCCCGAGTCCGTGCTCGCCGGCGTCGTCGTCGAGAGCGGCACGAACACGCCGGTCGAGGGCGCGATCGTCACGGTCGGCGACTGGCGCAGCGGCGAGGACAGCTCCGACGCCAGCGCGCGCACCGACGCGAACGGTCGCTTCCGGCTCACCCGCCTCAGCCCCGGTCGCTACAAGCCGCTGGCCGTCGCCCAGGGCCGCTACGGTGAGCCCGGCGAGAGCGTGCTGCTGGGGCTCGGCCAGTCGGTCGAGGACGTCACCATCGAGCTCCACGCCGCCGCCACGCTGCGCGGCACGATCGTGATCGACGAGGGCGACGGCAAGAAGCGCCCGTGCGCCGACGGCTGGGTCGGCGTCGAGGAGAAGCGCGCCGGCCGATGGGAAGGTGACGGCGCCGACGACGACGGCAAGATCGAGATCACGGCGCTCCTGCCCGGCACGTACGAGGTCAACGCGTGGTGCGAGGGCTACCTGCCCCGCGATCGCTACGAGCCGATCACGATCGCGACCGCGGACATCGACGGGCTGGTGTGGGAGGTCGGCGTCGGCGGCCGCATCGCCGGCGTGGTCAAGACCGAGGCCGGCGAGCCCGTCGCCGAGGCGAACATCTCGGCGCAGACGACCGGTGGCGCCGCGCGCGGCCAGCGCACGTGGGGCAACGACGAGACCGGCGCCGACGGCACGTTCCTCCTGAAGGGCCTGGTCGCCGGCGACTACACGCTCGACGTGAACGCCGACGGACAGCGCCAGCCCGAGGAGCCGCCCAGGGCGACCGTTCCCGCCGGGGGCGAGGCCAAGGTCGAGATCGTCCTGCCCGCGGGCGGCACGATCGCCGGCACGGTCGTCGACACCGGCGGCAAGCCGGTGCGCAACGCGCGCGTGCGCGTCGCCAACGACGGCTGGCGCTGGGGCGGCGGCGAGGGCCGCACCGGCGACGACGGCGCGTTCACCATCGAGGGCGTGCGCCCCGGCGAGCGCCGCGTCGTCGCCACCCGCGGCTGGTGGAACGAGATGCGCCGCCCCGGCTCGACCGACGACGACGTGCAAGGTGAGCGCGTCCACGTGGCCGCGGGCAAGACCGCGACCGTGCGCCTGGTGGTCGAGGCGCGCGACGGCGTCATCACCGGCTCGGTCACCGACGAGAAGGGCGAGCCCGTCGTCGACGCGTGGGTGATCGCGAGCCGCGAGTCGGAGGCCGCCGGCCGGCTCGCCGAATCCGCCGCGCGCAGCACGCGCTGGAGCTGGGGCCGCGACGATCGCCCGGTCATCACCGGCGTCGACGGGAAGTTCAAGGTCACCGAGCTCTCGCCCGGCACGTACGCCGTGCGCGCGTTCCGTCGCGGCGGCGGCGAGGCCGTCGGCGAGCACGTCAAGGTCGGCGGCTCGGTGAAGCTCGTGATCCGCTCGACCGGTCTCATCGCGGGCACGGTGAGGCCCGCCGACGGCGCCACCCTCCCCGACGAGATCCACGTCAGCGTCGCCGACGAGCAGACCGGCTTCTCGCGACGCGAGAAGTTCTTCCGCACCGGCGGCGTGTTCACGATGCGCGATCTCCCCGCCGGCACCTTCCTCGTCACCGCCGACTCCGCCGCGGGGCGCGTCACCACGACCGTCACCCTCGCGTCGGGTGAGCGCAAGGTCGGCGTCGAGCTCGTGCTCGAGCGCAAGGTCACGGTGAAGGGCCGCATGGTCGAGCTCGGCACGACCACACCGGTGCCCGGCCTCAACGCGCGCGTGCAGCCGGTGAAGGGCGGCGGCGGCCAGATGATCGTGTTCGGCGGCGGCGGCAGCGACAAGGAGCACATCAGCGGCGAGGACGGCCGCTTCACGATCGAGGACGCGCCGGTCGGCAAGGCGTGGGTGACGGCGTGGCCGCTCGACTGGGAGTCGTCGCCGTGGACCTGGACGCGCGTGTACGTCGAGATCGCGCAGGCCGACGTCGTCGACGTCGGGGACGTCGAGGTGATCCGCCGGCGCAAGAAGCCGAACGATCCCGACGGCGACTTCGGCTTCACCTTCGTGGAGCAGCCGCCGGATCGCGAGCCCGCGCAGTCGGAGCTGAAGGTCGCGCGCATCCGACCGAGCGGTCCTGCCGCGGGCAGCGGCCTCGTCGCCGGTGACGTCATCGTGAGCGTCGACGGGCACGACGTGCGCGGCGTCAACGCGTCGCGCGCCTACGCGCTGATGGACGTCCTCGAGGGGACCAAGGTCACGTTCGGGCTGGCGCGCGGCGAGAGCGTCGAGATCACGGCCGGACCGCCGCTCTGATCCGCATCCGGAGCGCACATCTCGCGTGCGCGTAGGGCGCGCGCGCAACACCCCCAACGGGCGTTCACGGCCACTGGCCCGACCAACACCCGTCGAGGGCGCTCAAGCGTCCGAGATCCTTTGGCTCCATGGCACCTACACGACCTGGGCCGGCGGTTGCAAAAGGGATGGGTGTACGATCATCCAGAGGAAACGACCCATGAACCGTAGCCACCTCGTTGCCTTCGCCGCCGTCCTGCTCGCGCCCGCCGCTGCCGCGGCCCAGCCGGGTTATGGACCGCCGCCGCCGCCCCCGGCGCCGCAGGGTTACTACTCGCAGCCGACGACCACCGTCCCCGGTGGCTTCCACGATCGCACCGGCCGCATGGCGCTCGGCTTCTCGCTCGGCCTCGGTGGCATGCAGGTGGGCGACGACGACGTGACGTGCCCGAGCTGCGACTACGACCCGATCGCCGGCGAGTTCGACTTCCACATCGGCGGCATGCTGTCGCCGCGCTTCGCGCTCCTCTTCGAGGTCCAGGGCAACGCGCAGACCGTCGCCGAGAACGGGTACGGCGCGACCAGCCTGGTCCAGGCGACCGCCATGGTGGCGGGCCAGTACTGGCTGACGCCGCAGCTGTGGGTGAAGGGCGGCATCGGCGCCGCGAGCCTCTCGTACAGCTACGACGACGGCTACACCTCGGACAGCGAGAACATCGACGAGGGCATGGCGATCATGGGCGGCGTCGGCTACGAGGTGCTCAGCGCGCGCACGTTCTCGATCGATCTGCAGGGCCGCCTGGTGAGCGGCAGCTACGACTCGTTCGACCAGAACGTCACGTCGGGCACGATCGGCGTCGGCTTCAACTGGTACTGAGGCGAGTCACGCGTCGATCAGGTCGGCGCACTTCTCGGCGATCATGATCACCGGCGCGTTGGTGTTGCCGCCGCAGATGCGCGGCATGATCGACGCGTCGGCGACGCGCAGGTTGCGAAGGCCGTGGACGCGCAGCGATGCGTCGACCACGGCCTGCTCGTCGTTGCCCATCTTGCAGGTGCCGGTGGGGTGGAAGATCGTGTTGCACGAGTTGCGGACGGCCGCCGCGAGCTGCTCGTCCGTCGTGACCGCGGGGCCGGGGAAGTGCTCCTCGCCGACGAGCTCGCGCAAGGGTGACGTCGCCGCGATCTCGCGCGCGAGCTTCAACCCGGCGACGAGGTGCGCGAGGTCGGCGGGGTCGGCGAAGTAGCGTGGGTCGATCCTGGGCGGCGCGAGCGGGTCGGCGCTGCGCAACGTGATCTCGCCGGTGCTCCGGGGATAGATGAGGCCGGGCGCGATGCCGATGAACCGGCCCCACGGCTTGTCGCGCGGCGCGTCGGTGTTGGGGAACTGCCAGCCCCACGGCGACATGTGGAACTGGACGTCGGGCCGCGGCAGCTCCGGGCGGGACTTCACGAACGCCGTCGCCTCGACCGACGCGGTGCCCAGCGGCCCGCCGCCGCCGAACAGGTACTGTGCGAGCCAGCCGAGGCTGCCGAGGCGCGACAGGCGCTTCACCGCCCCGGGGTTGGCGCGGAGCGCGAGCGGCGTGAACAGGTGATCCTCGAGGTGCTTGCCGACGCCGGGGAGCTCGTGCCTCGGCGTGACCTTGGCGGCGCGCAGCTCGTCGCCGGGGCCGATGCCCGAGAGGAGCAAGAGGTGCGGCGAGCCGATCGCGCCGCCGGCGAGGATGATCTCCTTGCCCTCGATCAGCTGCGCCTGCTTGCCGACGCGGCAGCGCACGCCGGTGACGCGATCGCCGTCGAGCACGAGCTCGGTCGCGTGCGCGCCGGTGATGACGGTGAGGTTCGCGCGCGCGCGCACCGGATCGAGGAACGCCGCGGCCGTGCTCGCGCGGCGCCCGTCGCGGATCGTGAACTGGAAGAGCGCGGCGCCCTCGTGATCGCCCTGGTTGATGTCGTCGAGGACGGGGACCTTGCAGCGCGCCGCGGTCGCCTCGACGAACGCGCGGGCGGCGGCCGCCGGCGCCGGATGATCGCTCACGTGCAGCGGGCCACCGGCGCCGCGCGTGGCCGAGCCGCCGCGCACGTTGTCCTCGGAGCGCTTGAAGTACGGCAGGACGTCGTCCCAGCCCCAGCCCGGGTTGCCGAGGTCGCGCCACTCGTCGTAGTTGTCGCGGTGGGCGCGCACGTACACCATCGCGTTCAGGCAGCTCGAGCCGCCGAGCAGCTTGCCGCGCGGCCAGTAGTGCCGCCGGTCGTCGCAGGCGGCCTGCGGCTCCGTCGACAGCTGCCAGTCGAGTGGCGTCCGCCACAGCTCCGGCCACATCCCCGGCGCGCGGACCTTGAGCGAGCGATGGCTCGCCGGCCCGGCCTCGAGCAGCGCGACCTTGCGCGACGACGCCGCGCTGAGGCGATTCGCCAGCACACACCCGGCGCTGCCGGCCCCCACGATCACGACGTCGTACATCCGCCGAGCGTATCACCGCGCCCGTGGCCGCTCAGTTCCAGCGGCGGTAGCGCTCGACCGAGCCGTCGCCGTGCTCGAGCGACAGCCACTCGAGGCCGCCGCCGTCGACGTCGACCGACCACGAGACGTCGCGCACGGACTCGCCCTGCGTGCGCTCGCCGTCGTCGCCGCACGAGTCGGTGACGTGGACCGTGATCCGGTGGCGGTAGAGGGTGAGCCGGTCGCCGGCGAGCGTGGCCGTGCCGGTCTCGTTGCCGAGGAGCCGGAGGGTGCAGCCACCGACCGTCGAGTCGATCACCGCGCCGGTCTCGTAGTCGCCGTCGGCGTCGAACACGAAGTAGAAGCCGCTGCCCGACGGGTTCTGCCACTGTCCGGTGTCGCGGTCGTAGTACTGGATCGACGACAGCGTGCCGGTGAACCAGTCGCCGGCGAGCGGCGCGGGCAACGCGCTGCGCGGCGTGTCGGGGCCGTCGGCGTCGGGGTCGGTGCACGCGGCGGCGAGGAGGAGGGGAAGGGCGATGAGCGTGCGTAGCGAGGTCAGCATGGGGATCTCCGTGGTGCGTATCCGCCGGGGCGGACGATCAGCTCGCAGGCGCCGCGGCGAGCGGCGCGGCGGGCGGGATGGGCTCGGGCACGCGGTTCTTCACCGGCGGGAGCGACTGGAGGTAGGCGAAGATCGCCGCCAGGTCCTCGTCGGTGTAGGTCGCGATCATCTCGACCGGCATCGGTGGCAGGAGCTTCCTGCCCTTGCCCATGTGGCGGCCGTTGCGGATCGTCGCGATGAACGTGGCCGAGTCCCACGTGCCGAGGCCGGTCTCCTCGTCGGGGGTGAGGTTGGCGGTGAACGAGACGCCCCAGGGGCCGCTCCACGCGGTGAACGTGTCGCTCACCGAGACGATCCACGGCCCCTCGGGCGCGGGCGGCGGCGGCACCACGCGCGACGCGGGGTGACCGGCGAGGACGTGGTTGGGGTCCTGCATCGGACCGTCGGGTCCCATGATCATCGGCGTGTGGCAGTCGTTGCACCCGGCGGCGGTGACGAGGTAACGGCCACGCTCGACGGGATCGGGCGCCCGCTGCGCGGACGAGGTGTTGCACGCGGCGAGCGCGGCGAGGATGGCGGCGGACGTGAGCTTCGTGGCGGTCATGGGCGTCTCCTGTCGGGTTGAGGTTCGAGCTCGGCGATCCAGCGGGTGACGAGCGCGAGGGCGTCGTCGTCGACCACGAGGGTCCCGAGCGGGGGCATCTGATGCGCGGGCGCGCGCGAACCCATGCGTCCGAGGAGGACGCTGGCGTCCGGATCGCCGGCGGCGATCCGCACGCGCGGCGCCGCCGGATCGTGAGGCAGCGGCGCGCGGCTCGCCTTGCCGACGGTGGTGGCGATCGCGTCGTGGCGCAGGTTCATCGCGAGCTCGGCGAGCTCGCCGGTGGCGTCGTGGCAGGCGCCGCAGTTGCCGTGCAGGTAGCCGAGCGCGGCGCGCTCCGTCGGCGTGCGCGCGGCGATACGCGGCGGCGTCGCGAGGAGCGCGGCCGGCAGGTTGACGAGCCGCCCGCTCGCGGCGAGCGACGCCAGATCGACGGCGCCGGGCGGCGGCGGCTCGGCGTGGGGCGCGCCGGGATCGCGATCGGGCGAGAGCTGGAGCGTCGAGAAGCCGAGCACCGGCGTCCTGCGCGTGTCGTGGCACAGGAGGCAGTCGCCGGCGGCGGGCACGTCGTGGCGGCGTCCGGCCCCGAGCGCCGCGAGCTCGACGCGCGCGCCGCGGGGCGCGAGCACGGCGTCGGTGCCGTCGGCGTCCCACACGTACGCGGCGTAGCGCCAGGTGCCGTCGGGGAGCCGCTCGGCGAGCCGCGTCTCGACCGGACGGTCGAAGGCGAACTCCTTCCACAGCTTCGTGCCCGCCGGAAACACCCACGCGTCGGGGTCCGATGCGTCGATCGACGTGCCGGGTGGCAGCCAGATCCACCGGCGCTTGGTGGCGCCGTCGGTCCACAGCGGGTACTGCGGCGAGAACGGCAGCACGCCGTCCGCGTCGAGCCCGGTGTCGCGCAGGTGCTCCGGCGGGGCGGCCGCGGGAGCCGTAACCGAAGACGGGCCACCGGCGTCGGTGCAGGCGACGGCGAACGTCGCGAGCGCGAGAGCGGTGAACCGCGGCTTCATGCGGCTCAAGATGCGCCGAGCCGCGAACCGGCGTTCCTAAGGACTCGCTGCGAGTTCGCTAAATGTTCCCTAAGCGGAACGGTCAGTCGCGTTCGGCGAGCTCGAGGGGGCGATCGACCTCGAGCGTGAAGCGGCCACGGCCGGCGGGAACCGTGCGGATCTGCGGACACTTCTCCTCGAGGCGCCTGCGCAGGAGGATGAGCCGGCTCTCGAGGTTGTCGCGGAGCTCGGGCAGCCCGAGCCATGGATCGAGGCGGAGCTCGCGGTTGGTGAACGACGTCCGGCCCTCGCCGACGTAGGCGCGCAGGAGCTTCCACAGGATCTTCCCCGGGATGTTGCGCACCAGGTACTCGTCGCCGACGAAGACGCAGTCGTCGCTCTTGTAGAACGTCAGCTTGAGCGGCGCCGGCGCCGCCACCGCCGGGAGCTCGCCGGTCGCGGCCTCGAGATCCTCCTCCTCGTCGTCGAGCTCCTCGTCGACGAGGCGATCGATCGCCATCGCGACCTGGGTCGCGATGACCTGGAGGAACGCCTCGTGCCACTCGTCGAACGCGAGCGCGTTCCGGCTCTCGAGCGCGATCACGCCGAGCAGGCGGTCCTGCGCGACGAGCGGCAGCGCGAGCTGCGCGGCGGCGTCGTGCAGGCCGGGCAGCGGGATCTCGGGGCGGAGCCCGCCGCCGCCGCCGCTGGCGACGACGCTCGCGCGCACCGCGCGGCCGTAGGTGAGATCGCGCGCACCGCCGACCCGCACGAGGCGCTGCTCGGCGGCGACGAGGCCGATGAGCCCCTCGCCGAACGCGACCTCCGCGCCGACGCCGGACTCGCCATACCCACGGCTCGCGATCGTCACGAGCCGGCGCTCGCCCTCGGGGACGAGCACCATCGCGTGCCCGAAGCCGAACACGTCCTGGAAGGCGTCGAGCGTCGCGGTCAGGAGCTCGTCGAGGCTCGACGCCCGCGAGATCCGCGCCGACAGCGTCTGGAGCGCGCGGATCTCGGTGAGCGGCCCCCCCTCGGGCTCGATGGTCGCGACGGCGGGCGGTCCGGCCGCGATGAAGTCCTCGACCTCCTCGAACTGGGTGACCTCGCACACGTCGGCGGAGATCAGCTTGAACACGCCGGTGAGCCCGAACTGCGACGCGATCGTCTCGATGCGCAGCGCCATCGCCTCGAACAGCGGGCCGCTGGTCTCGGCGCGGAGGAAGCGCACGCGCAAGCGGAAGCACTCGAAGGTGAGCGGATCCCACAGCTCGATCTGCGCGTGCGGGTTCTCCTCGAGGTTCTTGCGGGTCTTGTTGAAGAACTGGCAGGAGAGCGCGACGTGGCGATCGTCGACGAAGTAGACCTGACTGATGTAGGTGACGTTGGGCGTGCCATCGCGGGCGCAGGTCGCGATGCCCGACGGGATCACGCCCTGGAAGCAGCGCGCGTAGCGCGACAGCCGCGGGATCACGACGCCCCCACCGGCCGCCCCGCGCCGGGCCCGGGCGTCTGGTCGAAGACCGCCTCGAGGCGAACCTCGACCGCGGTCGCCGGCCACGTCACGATGCGCCGCACGACGGGCAACGGATAGCCGAGGCCGCCGAGGTCCTCGGTGAATCCGCCGGTGCAGGCCTCGATGAGCGGCCGCTCCGCCTCGGTCGCCGGCCGCACGCGCGTGACCACCCCCTTCAGCTGGACGCTGCGGTGCGTCGGGATGTGCGTCGAGCCGAGCGCGAACGGCGCCCCTTCCTCGAGGATGGCGAGGAGCGCGGCACCGGGTCCGTTGGCGAGGAACGCGGTGAAGCTCGCGCGATCGGCGCCGGGCAAGATCCCGACGGCGCGCGAGATGCACGGCCGGAGCTCGCGATCACGCCCGGCGGCGAGGAGCGAGAGGTGCTGCTCGAGGTAGGCGATGAGCTCGTCGGTCAGCTCGCGCATGGCGAGCCATTTTATTCGAGCTCGGCCGCGCGTTGCATGTGCCGGAGCTCGGCCTCGATCAGGAGGTGGAGCAGGCCGGTCAGGCGCTTGACCGCGCCCGGCTCGCCGGCCCGCACGCGGCCGACCTGATCGAGGACCTCGGCGCGTAGCGCCAGCATCGCGGCGCGCTCGGCCGCGTCGACGCCCGGCGCCGGCGCCTGCGCCGCCAGCACGTCGAGCGTGTGCTCGATGGCCGCGCAGCTGGTCTCGGCGCACGAGCGGTCGGCCCAGGCCGTCGTGGCCACGTCCTCGGCGGTGGCGACGAGCAGGAGGCGGAGCGTGCGGATGACGGGCAGGGACGGCGCGGACATGAGGCTTCTTCTCGCCGCCAGCCTGACACCGCCCGGGCGCTCGTGATCCTACGGGCTCGCTGAGCATTCGCTAAGAAGTTGCTATCGGCTATCTTCGCGCGGCTCATGCGCGCCAACCCGAACTTCCAGAAGCTCCCCGCCGGCTACCTCTTTCCCGAGATCGGGCGCCGCGTGCGCGCGTACGCCGCCGCGCACCCCGACGCCAAGGTCATCCGCCTCGGCATCGGCGACGTGACCGAGCCGCTGGCCCCGGCGATCATCGGCGCGATGCACGCGGCCGTCGACGAGCTGGCGACGCGCGAGACCTTCCGGGGCTACGGCCCCGAGCAGGGCTACGACTTCCTCGTCGAGGCGATCCGCGAGCACGACTACAGGCGGCGCGGCATCGACGTCGCCGCCGACGAGATCTTCGTCAGCGACGGCAGCAAGTGCGACAGCGGCAACCTGCAGGAGCTGTTCGCCGCCGACGCCGTGATCGCGGTGACCGACCCCGTGTACCCGGTGTACGTCGACTCGAACGTGATGGCCGGTCGCACCGGCGCGCCCGGGCCGGACGGTCGCTTCCCCGGGCTCGTGTACCTGCCGGCGACGGCGGAGAACGACTTCTGCCCGCCGCCGCCGGAGACGACGGACGCCCGGGGCGTCGACGTCGTCTATCTGTGCAGCCCCAACAACCCGACCGGCGCCGTGATGACCCGCGAGCAGCTCACCGCGTGGGTCGCGTGGGCCCGGCAGCACGACGCGCTCATCGTCTTCGACGCCGCGTACGAGGCGTACATCCAGGACGACACCCTGCCCCGCTCGATCTACGAGATTCCGGGGGCGCGCGAGGTCGCGGTCGAGATGCGCAGCTTCTCCAAGCGCGCCGGCTTCACCGGCGTGCGCTGCGGCTTCCTGGTCGTGCCCAAGGAGATCCGCGCGACCGGCGCGGGCGGCGAGCGCGTGTCGCTCCACGCCATGTGGAGCCGGCGCCACACGACCAAGTTCAACGGCGCGTCGTACGTGGTCCAGCGCGGCGCCGCGGCCGTGTTCACGCCGGAGGGGCTGGCGCAGACCGGCGCGCAGATCGCCTTCTACATGGAGAACGCGCGCATCCTGCGCGAGGGCCTCGCCCGCGCCGGCTTCAAGGTCTACGGCGGCCAGCACGCGCCGTACATCTGGCTCGAGACGCCCGCGGGCACGACGTCGTGGCAGTTCTTCGACGAGCTGCTCGACCGGGCCCACCTCGTCGGCACGCCCGGCTCGGGCTTCGGCCCGCAGGGCGAGGGCTACTTCCGCCTGTCGGCCTTCAACTCGCGCGCCAACGTCGACGAGGCCGTCGCGCGCATCGCCAACGTGTTCGGCTGAGCCACGACCGCGTCAGACGCAGGCCGCGGCCACCTGGCGCGTGTCCTCGAAGTGGCGCAGGTCGGTGACCTTGCCGCTGGCGAGCGTCCACCAGTGGACCTGCTGCTCGTCGACCAGCTTGCCGGTCGGCTTGACCCGGTAGCGGAGGTGGAGGCGAACGGCGACGACCTCGTCGCTCGCGACGAAGGCGAGCGGCTCGAACGCCTCGAACTCGACCGTGGCCGCGATCGCGGCGAAGAACTGCGGGAGCTCGCCGTGGCCGCGCGCGGTGCGGTGCCAGGGCACGGCGGGCGAGGCGCCCTCGAACGAGATCGCGCCGTCCGGTGCGAAGGCGTCGACGATGGTGGGGACGTCGCCGCTGCCGAAGGCGGCGTAGATGCGCTTGACGAGCTCGGTGTTGCGCTGGGTCTGCATGGGGTTCCTCCTTGGCCCACGATACGGAGGTCCCGGCTTCCCCGATCGGTGCAGGTATGCAACGATGGGTTGCGTGGATGCAACCCCGGCGCTCGTGCGCACGCTCGCCGCCGCCTGCGCGGCGGCCTCGATGGCCCGGGCCGCCGAGGCCCTGGGCGTCGACAAGGCCACGGTCAGCCGCCGGCTCGCCGCGCTCGAGCGCGCCCGCCCGGGGCTGTTCGAGCGGCGCGGCGGGCGCATCACGCCGACGGCCGCCGGCGTCCGCGCGCTCGAGGCGCTGGCGACGATCGACCTCGGCGAGGCGCGGCTCCGCGCCGAGCTCGCGGCCGGGCCCCAGGGCTCGCGCGGCGTGGTGCGGCTGACGGTCCCTGCCTTCCTCGCCGCCGAGCTCGTCCTCCCCGCGCTGCCCGCCTTCGCCGCGGCGCATCCCGAGATCGACATCACGCTCCTGGCCACGAGCCGTCTCCTCGACCTCGCCCGCGGCGAGGCGGACGTCGCCGTGCGCAACGTCGCGCCCGCCGGCCCAGGGGTGGTCGCCCGCCGGGCGTGCGCGTTCGCCGTCGGGCTCTACGCCGCGCGGTCGTACGTCGCGAAGCGAGGAGCGGTCACGTCGGGCTCGCTCGACGGCCACGACTTCCTCGACTTCGAGTTCGGCACGATCTCGGGGCCGGGGCTCGCCTGGCTGCCCGCGGCGGTCCAGCGCGCCCGGGTCGTCTTCCGCGGCGACGACGCCGCGCTGCTCCACACCGCCGCCCGGGCCGGGCTCGGCGTCGCCGTGCTGCCACGCTTGCTCGCCGACCACGACCGCGAGCTGGTGAGGGTCGTGCCCGACGAGCTGGTCACGACGGTTCACGTCGTGGTGCGCGAGGAGATCCGTCGCATGGCGCGGGTCCGGACGGTGGCCGCGTGGATCGCGCAGCGACTCCACGAAGCCCGCGCGCGCCTGGCGCCCGGCGCCGCGTGATCGGCGTGCGCGGGCACGTGCTAGCCTGCCGCCGCCATGCCGGACTTCGAGTACGCCGAGCTCCTGCCCCTCGCCGACGACGCGACGCCCTACCGCAAGCTGAGCGGGGACCACGTCGGGACGTTCACCGCCGGCGGGCGGTCGTTCGTCGAGGTCGCGCCCGAGGCGCTGACGCTCCTCACGCGCGAGGCGATGCGCGACATCGCGCACCTCCTGCGCCCGGGGCACCTCGCGCAGCTGAAGAAGATCGTCGAGGACAAGGAGGCGTCGGCCAACGACCACTTCGTGGCGCTCGATCTGCTGCGCAACGCCAACATCGCCGCCGGCGGCGTCCTGCCCATGTGCCAGGACACCGGGACCGCGATCGTCATGGGCAAGAAGGGGCAGTTCGTCGTCACCGGCGGCGGCGACGAGGAGGCGATCGCGCGCGGCGTGTTCGACACGTACCAGACGTCGAACCTGCGCTACTCGCAGCTCGCGCCGCTCGACATGTTCACGGAGAAGAACACCGGCAACAACCTGCCGGCGCAGATCGAGCTCTACGCCGACGACGGCGACGAGTATCACTTCCTGTTCATGGCCAAGGGCGGCGGCTCGGCCAACAAGAGCTACCTCTACCAGGAGACCAAGGCGCTCCTGAACCCGGCGTCGCTCACGACGTGGCTCGACGCCAAGCTGCGCACGCTCGGCACGGCGGCGTGCCCGCCGTACCACCTCGCCGTCGTCATCGGCGGCACGTCGGCGGAGCACGCGCTCAAGGTGGCCAAGCTCGCGTCGGCGCGCTACCTCGACACGCTGCCGTCGAGCGGCTCGAAGCTCGGCCATGGCTACCGGGACCTCGAGTGGGAGGCCAAGGTCCTGCAGATCGCGCAGGGCACCGGCATCGGCGCGCAGTTCGGCGGCAAGTACTTCGTCCACGACGTGCGCGTCATCCGCCTGCCGCGCCACGGCGCGTCGTGCCCGGTGGCGATCGCGGTGTCGTGCTCGGCCGACCGCCAGGCGCTCGGCAAGATCACGCGTGACGGCGTGTTCCTCGAGGCGCTCGAGCGCGAGCCCGCGCACTACCTGCCGGAGACGACCGACGCCGACCTCGACGGCGAGGTCGTGAAGATCGATCTCGGGCGGCCGATGAGCGAGATCCGCGCCGAGCTCTCGCGCTACCCGATCAAGACCCGGCTCTCGCTGTCGGGGCCGATGGTGGTCGCGCGCGACATCGCGCACGCCAAGATCAAGGAGCGGCTCGACGCGGGGCAGGGCATGCCGACGTACCTGCGGGACATGGCGGTCTACTACGCGGGCCCGGCCAAGACGCCGGCGGGCTTCGCGTCGGGCTCGTTCGGACCGACGACCGCGGGGCGCATGGACGCGTACGTCGACCAGTTCCAGGCGGCCGGCGGCAGCATGGTGATGCTCGCGAAGGGCAACCGCAGCAAGCAGGTGACGGCGGCCTGCAAGGCGCACGGCGGCTTCTACCTGGGCTCGATCGGCGGCCCGGCCGCGCGGCTGGCGCAGGACTGCATCAAGAAGGTCGAGGTGCTCGAGTACCCGGAGCTCGGCATGGAGGCGGTGTGGCGGATCGAGGTCGTCGACTTCCCGGCCTTCATCGTCGTCGACGACAAGGGCAACGACTTCTTCGCCGATCTCGACGGCCCGCCCGCGGGCGGCAAGCTGCCGGTGACTCGCTGATGGGGCGCTGGCGTCCGGCGCTGGTCGCGCTGGGGCTGATCGCGGTCACGGCGGCCTGCAGGACGTCACCGGGCGCGGGGCGCGCGGCCGACCCGATCGCGCCGGTGATCGAGGAGGCGACGGCCGACGGTAAGCCGCGCGTCGAGCTCCTCGCGGCTGGCGCGACGCCGCGTGCCCCCCTGCGCTTGACGCCGTCCGCCGGGGTCCGCACGGACGCCGACGTGGCGACGGTGATCCGGGGCCGCCTCGACAGCGGTCACGAGACGCGGGTCGAGATGGCGTACGGCTGGACGGGCTCGGTGGTCGACGCGGGCAACGACATTCGCGTCGCCGGTCAGCTCGATCACATGTCGTTCGACGGCGAGCCGGCGGAGCCGCTGGCCGTCGCGTTCTCCTACGTGCTCTCCTCCACCGGCTGGATCACGGAGTTCGAGCTCGACAAGCCCGAGCCCACGCCGATCGAGGCGGCGCTGGCGGAGTCGGCGCGCCAGGCCCTGGCCTTCCTCGCCGTGTTCCCCGCGTCGCCCATCGGGGTCGGCGCGCGCTGGCGCCTCGAGGTGGAGGTGGTGCAGAACGGCACACCGGTGGCCATGACCGTCACCTCGACGCTGGTCGAGCGGGACGGGCAGCGCGCCCGGATCCGCGCCGAGCTCGCGTTCCGGTCGACGGCCGAGGGTCCCGTCTCCATCGAAGGAACTGGCGCGCTCGAGCTGCTCGTCGATGTCAGGCAGGCGGTCCCGACGACGCGCCTGACCATGACGTACGTCGGCCACATCGCCGGCGACGAGCCCGACACGCTCCGCGGTGACGCGACGATGACCCTGACACCGCGCCGCTGACGCGGCGCGGCCCGGCTATCATCACCCGCGATGCCACTCCTGCGCGACGAGGCCTGGGCGCTCTTCACCGAGTGGACGAAGGGCGATTCGCTCCGCCGACACGGCCGCGCCGTCGAGCTGGTGATGCGCGCCGCGGCGCCGCGCTACGGCGGCCCCGACGCCGACGTCGAGGCCTGGGGCATCGCTGGCATGCTGCACGACGCCGACTACGAGGCGTGGCCCGAGGAGCACCCGCACCGCATCGTCGGCTGGCTGCGCGCGCGCGGCGAGGCGGCGCTGGCCCACGCGATCAGCGCGCACTACACGAAGTGGAACGTCCCGTACGAGAGCACGCTCGATCGCGCGCTCCTCGCCTGCGACGAGCCGACCGGCTTCGTCATGGCGTGCTGCCTGGTGCGCCCCGACGGCATCACGACGCTCGAGGTCGCGAGCGTGAAGAAGCGGCTCAAGGACAAGCGCTTCGCCGCGACGGTCGATCGCGGCGAGGTCACCGCCGGCGCCGAGCTCCTCGGCGTGCCGCTCGACGAGCACCTCGCGTTTCTCATCGACGCGCTGCGCCCGCACGCCACCGAGCTCGGCCTCGTGGGCCGCGGGGCCGCGCCCTGAGCGGTGTCGGACAGCGGGATCCGTCCAGCCGATCAGCGACGACCGTTGTTGCCGCCGCGACCGCGCACGGGCTTCTTGGCCTTGGCGCGCGTCGCGCGCGCCGTCGGGCTCGTGGTCTTGCGCACGGCGTCCAGCTGCTGGTTGGTCGTGCGCTTGGTGCGATCGGCGCTCTTGCGCGTCGACTTGCGCGACGGGCGCGTCCCGCCGACGACGGGGTCCTCGAGCACGGCGCCGCCGCGCTTGCCGGCGAGGATCGTGCGCGTTCTCCTCCGCTCCACGCTGCGGTCGGTCGCGCTCGTGCCTGGCTGCGCGGTGTCGACGACGGTGTCGCGCCGGCGCTTCCTCGGCTGCTTCGGCTTGGGCGGGTTGGCGTTGCGCTGCTGCTCGGTGCGGAACTCCTGAGCCTTGGTTGGCATGACTCAAGGATAGTCCGACTCGCGGCGAGGGGCGACGCCTTGAGGCCCCCGTCAGCGCACGATCCCTCAGGCGTCGGCGACGCGCGGCTCTTTGGCGTACGTGATGAGCGGCTGGGCGTGCTTCTCGATCACGTCCTCGTTGATGATGACCTCGCTCACCGACTGCCCGGGGATCTCGAACATGATGTCGAGGAGCGCCGACTCGAGGATCGCGCGCAGGCCGCGCGCGCCGCTCTTCTGCTGGCCGGCGAGGAGCGCGACCTTGGCCAGCGCGCCCTTGGAGAACTTGATCTTCACGCCGTCCATCTCGAACAGCTTCTGGTACTGCTTCACCAGCGCGTTCTTGGGCTCGGTGAGGATCTTCACCAGCGCCGCGGCGTCGAGCTCCTCGAGGACGGCCACCACCGGCAGCCGCCCCACGAACTCGGGGATGAGGCCGTACTTGATGAGATCCTCGGGCTCGACCTCCTGCATGAGGCTGTTGAGCTCCTTGCGGTCCGAGTTGGAGCGCACCTGCGCGCCGAAGCCCATGCCGGACTTGTCGGTGCGCATCTGGATCACCTTGTCCAGGCCGGAGAACGCCCCGCCGCAGATGAAGAGGATGTT
>DDTA01000266.1 GCA_002344285.1 Myxococcales bacterium UBA2376 | reverse complement strand
GGCATCGGCCAGCGCCGCCGCCAGCGCGGCGAACACGCCGACCACGAGGCAGCTCGCCGCCGTCAGCTCCGTCGGATCGGTCACGGGGCCTCCGGCGGCGTGCGCACGACCACGTCCTCGATCGTGATGCGGCGGTTCTTGGCCCGCGCCTCGCGGATCACCGCCTTCTCCTCGTCGGTCAGGCCCGGCGCGAGCGGGGGCACGATGCGCGACGGCGTGTTGTCGGCGTGGGTGCAGATGACGACGTGGTCGGCGACCTCGCCGCTGTGGCGCTTGATCGCCTGGTAGACCGCCCACGCGCGCTGGTACCCGAGCTGGAAGTTCTCGTTCTTGTCGCCGACCTCGTCGGTGTGGCCGTGGATCGCGAGCCGGCGCTGGGCCAGGCCCCCCTGGTCGAACGCGAG
This sequence comes from Myxococcales bacterium UBA2376, assembly GCA_002344285.1. Lineage (GTDB taxonomy): Bacteria > Myxococcota_A > Polyangia > Haliangiales > Haliangiaceae > UBA2376. Next base: position 33,294 of record DDTA01000266.1, on the reverse strand, counting down.
CACGCCGCTGGCGGCGTCGCCGAACAGCTCGTCGACCGCGCGCCGCCCGTCGTCGCTGAGCTGGGTCTGCCCCGACGCGAACAGCACGTCGCCCGGCAGGTTGACCATGCGCACCGTCTGGTTGCCGAGCCCCATGCCCTGGCCCAGCGTCTCGACCTCGACCGCCTCCTGGTGCTTCTCGACGGCCCAGAGGATGACGAAGAACACCATGATCTGCGTCATCAGATCGATGTAGATGATGGCCCACAGCGCGCTGCGCTTCCGGGGCGCCGCCTTGCGCGCTCGCCTCACGCCTGCACCTCGATCACCGCCTCGTTCTCGACCAGCACGTCGAGGCCGTGGACGAGGATGTCGTAGTCGTACTCGAGCGCCTTGATCCGCTGATCGAAGCGGGAGCCGATGATCGTGTAGACCGACGCGAAGATCGCGCCGTAGAGGGTGGTCTCGAGCGCGAGCGCGAGCTGCGGCGACAGCGTCTCGACCGAGGTGTTGGCGCCGAGCGTGTCGAACATGCCGATGAGGCCGATCACCGTGCCGATGAGCCCGAACAGCGGCATGATCCCCGCGACGAAGTCGTAGTGGGCGTAGAAGTGGTCGTACAGCTCGCGGCAGTCGACGTAGTAGTCGTGCGCGACGTTCGCGGAGTACTCCTTGCCCTTCTCGCGCTTGAGGCAGGCCTGGACGTCACGCACCAGCGGGTTGTCGGGCAGCTTGATCTTGGTGCCCTTCTCGATCGGTCCCGACTTGATGTTGCCGGCCTCGTCCTTGCGCATGCGCAGCTGCTTGCGCAGCTCGCTCGCCGTCTGCTGCACGTACGTCGCGTTGCGGATGAGGTGCTTGCTCGAGACGAAGATGGTCAAGGACGACCGGAGCAGCGTGAACAGCTCGGAGCCGGCGACGTAGACGAGGAGCGCCACCGAGATGAGCGCCATCGAGAGGAAGTAGCTCTCGGTGACGAAGAAGCCGAGCGCCACCAGGAACACGGCGGCGAAGCCGAGGAGGCCGAGCACGCCGGCGCCGGCGGTGTGCTCGCCCAGCACCAGTCCGTCCTGTGGGGTTCGTTCACTCTTGTTCGCCATCGCGTCGGTCCTCGGCTCGGGTTCGCTCTACGTAGGTCGCGTGGTAATCGATCGCCTGGAGCACCGCGGCGGCGAGCGCGACGGCGCCGGCGGCCAGCGCCACGCCGCTCGCGATCCGCCCGCGCCGCCCGGTCGTGCGCGGCCGGTAGAACGACGCGACGTGCGCGGGCAGGCGGGGCAGGAGCTCGCGCGCGGTGCGCTCGAGCTCCGGCGGATACGCGCGCGACGTGAGCGTGGTGTCGTCGGGGCGGTGCCGCCAGGCCAGGTACTGCACCCGGTGGTGATGGGCGTGGTGGAGCGCGGCGTGGACGTCGTCGACGAGCGCGCGCCGGCGTGCGACCAGCCCGCGCAGGCGCGCGACCACCTTCGCCACGCGGCCGCGCCCGAACGCGAGCGCCAGCGTCTCGGCGCGGTCCTCGTGCCGCTGGATCCGCCCGAGCTGCTCGACGAGCGCGCCGAACAGGAAGTCCTTGTCGCTCGGATCGGTGCCGTCGGGCTCGTCGCCGGGGTCCCAGTCGAGCCAGAGCGGGTCTTCCTCGGGCCGGTGGTGCTCGCGCTTGTCGAACGCGTCGGGCTCGATGTAGCCGGCCAGCGTCGGGGGCTCGCCGAACGGCTCGTGCTCGGTCTCGATGATCGGGTCGGGCTCGCGCGGCTGGCGCTGCTCCCGCGTCGCGATCTTGGCGCCGATCTCGGTCGGCACCACGAGCCCGGCGTTCCACTCGTTCCACTCGAGCGTCGACACGCGCGGGGCCGCGTAGTCGTGGGGACGGCCGTACGGCGCCAGCGCCAGCTCGAGCCACGGCCGCGGGATCACCACGCGCGGGTGGGTCTGCCCGCCGCCGTAGAGGACGAGCTCGTCGCCGTTCCCCGGCAGGAGGAGCACCCGGTCGAGCAGGTCGCGATCCACCGGCGCGCTGGCGCGGCGCAGGTAGCCGCGGAGGTAGCCGATCGTCGCCACGTGCCACGGGTTCGTGGCGGTGGCGTCGCCCTCGACGCGTTCACCGTCGAGCCGCCGCGCCGCGAGGTCGACCCAGGTGTGGAGCGCGTGTCGCGCCACCAGCGCGGCGAGCGGCGCGATCACGCCAAGCATCGCCAGCGCCGGCACGTCGAGCACGACGTACACGACGACCAGCGCGGCCGCGAGCGGCGCGTAACACGCGGCGACGAGGACGAGCCGCTGCACCATCAGCACGGCCCACGCCGCCAGCGCGCGCACCAGCGCCTCGTGCTCGACGCGCTCGAGCCCCGGCATCGGCGGGAACACGACCGGCAGCGTGACCGCGGCGAACGTCCCCCACGCCAGGCCACCGGCGACGAGGATGACCGCGGACACGTCGGGGACGCGGTCGCCGGCGACGGCCAGCGCGACCGCAACCAGCACCACGACGCCGATGACGACCAGCGTGGCCGGGCGAGGTCGCGCGCGCCGGATGACGAACGGCGCCGCCAGCACGAGCGCGACCATGCCGAGGAGCACGAGCGCCGCGATCGGCGGGGCGGGCGCCGGCAGCCGCGCCGGGTGGTGCGCCGCCGGCGGCGCGTCGCGGCGATCGATCGCGTCGTGTGCGATCGTGCGCACCGCGCGGGCGAGCTGTGCCCGATCGAGCCCGGCCAGCGCGAGCTTGCCGGTGATCGGTGGCCGCGCCGGCTGCTCGATCCGGTAGCGCAGCTCGTCACGCCCGAGCTCGCCGGCGATCACCAGCTCGGGGGATGTGTTCGCGTCCGTAGGCACCTTCAGCCGCGGCCCCGGCAGGTCGGTGACGAGCGCGCGCTCGATCGCCTCGAGGTGCCATGCCGGCACGCCGTCGGCGGTCAGCTCGACCGCGAACGTCGCCGAGCCCTCGCCCGGGCCCGGCTTCGCGGCCGGGCTGGCGGCTGCCGCTCCGGCGAGCGCCATCACCCAGCAGGCGACGATCGGGACGGCCACACGCATGCGCGGTCCGGAGGTACCACGCGCCTCCCACATCGACGGCGATTCGCTATCCTCGGGCGGATGCCGTGCCCGCACCTGTACGCGCTCGAGGCCGGCCTGGAGCACGCGTTCACCGTCGACGCGTCACGCGTGACGTTCGGACGAGGCGCGCTCGGCGAGGTCGGCGAGCGGGTGCGCGCGCTCGGCGGCCGCCGGGTCGCCCTCTTCACCGACCCGCGCCTGCGCGCGCTGCCCTGGTTCGCCGAGGTCGACGCCGCGCTGCGCGCCGCTGGCCTCGACGTGGCCGTCTTCGACGCCGTCGCGATCGAGCCCACCGACGCGTCGCTCGACGCCGCCATCCGCTTCGCGCGCGACGCCCGCGCCGACGCCTACGTCTCCCTCGGCGGCGGCTCGGTCATCGACACGTGCAAGATCGCCAACCTCGTCGCCACGCACCCCGCGCCGCTCCTCGACTACGTCAACGCGCCGCTCGGCCGCGCCGTCGCCGTCCCCGGCCCGCTCGCGCCCCACGTCGCCTGCCCGACGACGTCGGGCACCGGCAGCGAGGTCACCGGCATCGCGATCTTCGACCTGCTCGACGCCCACGCCAAGACCGGCATCGCCACGCCGCGCCTGCGCCCGAGCGAGGCCGTCGTCGATCCGCGCTGCACCGCGACCCTACCGCCCGCCGTCGTCGCCGCCAGCGGCCTCGACGTGCTCTGCCACGCGCTCGAGTCGTACACCGCGCGCCCGTTCACGCGCCGCGCGCCGCCGGCGCCGCCGACCGCGCGCCCCATGAGCCAGGGCGCGAACCCGTGGAGCGACCTCGGCTGCCGCGAGGCGCTGCGCCTCATCGGCGCCTACCTCGTCCGCGGTGTCCGGGATCCGGACGACGCCGAGGCGCGCGAGCAGCTCATGTGGGCGGCGACCCTGGCCGGCATCGCCTTCGGCAACGCCGGCGTGCACGCGCCGCACGCCATGGCCTACGCGATCGCCGGCCGCGTCCGCGACTACCGTCCGCCCGGCTACCCCGACGACGCGCCGCTCGTCCCGCACGGCTTCGCCGTCGCCCTCGGCGCGCCCGCGTGCTTCCGCGCCTTCGCCGCCACCGCGCCTGCGCGCCACCTCGAGGCCGCCGCGCTCCTGGGCGCCGACGTCTCGGGCGCGACCGACGCCGACGCCGGCGAGCGCCTGGCCGCCGCCGTCGCCGCGCTCATGCGCGCCGTCGACACGCCCAACGGCCTCACCGGCGTCGGCTACGTCGCCGGCGACATCCCCGCGCTCGTCGCCGGCGCCGCGCCCCAGCGCCGCCTCCTCGACAACGCGCCCCTGGCGGTGACCCCGCCGCTCCTCGACGCGCTCTTCCACGACGCCTTGACCTGCTGGTGAACGGACCCCGCCGATGCCGACCCCGCGCCCCACGCTCGCCGACTACCGCCACGTCCTGCCCATCACCACGCGCTGGATGGACAACGACGTCTACGGCCACGTCAACAACGTCACGTACTACTCCTACTTCGACACCGCGGCCAACGCGTACCTCATCGCCGCCGGCCTCGACATCCACGCGAGCCCCGTGATCGGCCTCGTCGTCGAGTCGGCGTGCCAGTACCACGCGCCCGTCGCGTACCCGACGCCGCTGCGCGCCGGCCTGCGCGTCGATCGCCTCGGCCAGCGCGCCGTGACCTACGGCCTCGCCATCTTCCGCGACGACGACGACCTCGCCGTCGCCCACGGCCACTTCGTCCACGTCTTCGTCGACCGCGCGACCCGCACGCCGACGCCCATCCCGGCGCCGCTGCGCGCCGCGCTCGAGCGCCTGGTCGTCACCTGAGCGCGAGCCGCGCGGTGGGCCGTTGCCGCCAGGTCCACCCGGCCTGCTCCGCATGCAGGTCGTGGCACGCGCTCTTGTCGACCGACCGTTGGTTCCCATAAGATCGAGGCTTGGACCGGGGAACAGCGAGCATCGTCGCGTGCTGCGCGCTCGCGCTGGCAGCGTGCTACGCCGGCGTCCAGCGGACCACGCAGGTCGCGGTCTCGGAGCGGATCGATCCGGTCGACGGCGATCCGGCGTCCGACGTCAGCTTCACCGACACGTACTACGAGCTGGTCGCCGGAGCGTTCTTCCGCCGCTTCGAGGTGTTCTCCGGGATCGGGTTGCCGTCGGACCAGCGGGTGCGCCAGCGCACGGCCGACGCCGCGGTCACCGCCGACACGCCCGCGCTCGCGCGTGCCCACCTGGGGCTCGGCCTCGGCGTCGGGCAGGTCGACGGCTTCGAGGTGCGCGTGGTCGGCGTCGTCGCCTCCGACCTCAACAGCGTGTACGGGATCCAGGATGTCGGCGACGACCCGATGGTGATCACGTCGAAGGTGTCGAGCTCGCGCGAGCTCGGCGTGCAGCTCTCGCCGGTCGCGGCGCGGTCGCGGCACGTCGGCGCGTTCCTCGAGCCGGTGGTCCGGATCTCGATCGCCTCGCAGTCGGGCACGGTGCAGCCGCTCCTCTACCGGGACGCCGACGGCGGAGGGAGCTTCGAAGCGTTCGCGATCCTGGTGACGCTCGGGGTCAACGGCGGCTTCTCGATGGGGTTCCGGTGAAGCCCGTCGCGCTGGCCGTGGCGCTGGCCATGACCGCGGCGGCGGCAGCTTGTGTCGGCCCTGGCGCGCGCGCGGGCGCCGGCGTGAGCGTCAACCACGGCGGTGCGTTCGTGTCCACCGGCGTCTCGGGCGGGACCACCGTCGCGCTGAGCTACCGGGAGACCGGCGGCGCGCTGAACCGGGGGCTCTTCACCCTCCTCTCGATCATGTCGGCCGGGCCGCGGACCCGGAGCAAGACTCAGGTAAGCGATCGCATCGAGTGCCGTGGCACGACGTGCACGGTGACGACGACACTGACCACCACGACCGAGGTGCTCGACACGCCCGCGGAGCTCCAGGCACGGGCCGCCCGGACCAGCCGCGCGATGCGCGCGATCGGCAGCGCCGAGATCCCGATGGCGCTGGAGCTGGACCTCGCGCTGACGGAGCTGGGAGGGGACACCTCTGGTTGGATGGCGACCTGGATGTTGCAGGCGCCTGCCCGCGCGGTCGACGGGCCCTTCGAGCTGGTCCGGCTCAGCGGGGGGTTCGGCATCGGCAGCTACACCTTCCACGACCGGACCCGGCGCACGGTGATGGACGACGGCAACGCGCTGCGTGCGGTCGAGGTGACGGTGCCCACGTTGCGCTACGGATACGCCGGCATGCCGTTGCGCGCCGAGCTGTTGTTCGGTGGCACCGGCGTCTACGCGCGGCTGCAGGCCGACCTCAACCTGCTCGCGCTGATCGAGCGGGATCGACCGAGCCCGCTGCGCGCCGGGCTCGGCTTCGGGACCGGGCCGCTGCGCCTGGTCGGCGAGATCGTCATCGGCCGGTTCCGCGCCGACGGCGTCACCGGCAACCTGGAGGCGGCGCTTGTCTTCTAGCCGCGCCCTCGCGTTCGCGTGCGTGACGACGCTCGTCATCCCCGCGTCGGCGAACGCCGATGATGACCGCAAGGTGGTGCTCGGCCGGGGCCAGAGCTCCGGCAAGTCCGTCTACGTGGGCGTCGACGTCGGGGTCGGCGTGCCGGCCGGGGGTAGCGCGCTGTTCGGTCCCGGGCTCGGGCGCGCGTTCATCGTCGGATATCGGCAGGGCGCATGGAGTCTCGAGCTCCGGCCCGACGAGCGCTACGATCTGTCGACCGACGGCGCGGTCGGCGCGCCGCTCGAGGCGACCCTCGGGATCACCGGTGCGGCGGTTGGCTGGCGTCCGCGGCTCGGCGGACGCGTCGTCGCGACGTTCGCGGCGGGTCCGGCCGTGGCGTCGGCGTCGCTGGTCGCGACCGACGCCGACGGCGTGGTCGTGGTGGTGGACCGCAGCGGCGCCGGCGTCGGCGTCGGGGCCGGCGTGGCGACGGCGCTGTCCGCCCGCGTCGAGCTCGTGGTCGACGGTCGCGCGTACTTCGTGCGCTGGGAGCATGCCGGCTCGATGGTGATCCACGACCTCGACGACAGCGGCGTGCCCGTCCGCGGCATCGATCCCCTGGGCGGCGTGCCGTTCAGCGTGGCGGCCGGGCTGCGCTACCGGCTGTGAGCGCTCACCGCGGCAGGCGATAGAAGTCGATGAAGTTGTCGTGCTCGTAGAACGCGTACAGGTAGCCGCCCTCGATCGTCAGGAAGCGCCGCGCGGGGAAGCCCGGCAGCCCGGCGGTCATGCGGCTGTCGTCATCGACCTCGAGCGTCAGCGGCGTCGCGGTGCCGCCGTCGAGACGGAGCACGCCCAGGAAGAGCGTGTTGGCGTAACCGAAGGTGTAGGCGGCGCCGCCGTTCGCGGTCAGCGCGAAGAACCTCGAGCTCGAGGGGTGGAAGTCGGACCAGGCGCCCGCGTAGCGCTCGACGAGCGCGTTCGGGTACCCCGACAGCAGGTAGAGGGCGCCCGCGTCCTCGGCCAGGGCCGGCTCGTCGAACGACGACGTGAAGGTCTTGCGCGGCGTCCACGCGCCGCCGACGTGCGCCGCCACGGTCGCCTGTCCGCCGGTGCGGTAGAGGACGACGGGGTCGACGTCCGAGGTGAAGCCGAAGACCTCGGTCGGCGCGTTCACGATCACGCCCAGATCGGTCCAGGTCTCGGCGCCGCGATCGAGGCGGTGGAGATGAAGGATGTTGTTGTCGTCCTCGACGACCAGGTCGATGGTGGTGCCGTGCGGCGCGAGGCGCGGCGAGGCGCCGGCGATGACCAGCGTCGCGCCCGTGAGCGGGCGCCAGGTGTCACCGTTCGCCGCGAAGGTCTCCAGCACGCCGGCGCGCGTGGCCACCATGAACGCGACGCCGTCGCTCGCGATCGCCAGTGACGCACCGGTCACGTCCGTGATCGGCGACGGCGTGGTGAGCGCGGTCGCGACGCCGTCGTCGAACCGCTGGCTGCGCAGCGTGTGCTGCATCGCCTCGTCGTCGAGCGCGACGTAGACGCTGGCGCCGCGCGCGGCGGCGCCGAGCAGGCGCACGCCGCCGGTCGCCGACGTCAACCGCTGCCATCGAGCGGCGCCGGCGTCGCCGCCGCCACCGCCACCGTCACCGCCATCGACCGAGGGTCCCCGCTCGTAGGTGTCGAGGTAGCCGGCGCCCTGCGGGCAGCCCGACAGCAGCGCCCACGCGCAGACGACCAGCGCGGCCCCCGAAGCTCTCATGCCTCCCAATGATAGCAGCGGCGCCGCCGGCCGGGCGATCAGAACGGATACGGCCGGCCGTACTGGGCGCGGTTGTAGGCGCTGGCGAAGCGCGCGCGCGTGGCCTCGGCCGTCGCGGCCGCGCCTTCCTCGCGCAGCCGGTCGTTCTCCCGCGCGAGCGCATCGGCGCGGGCCAGGAGCGCGTCGCGATCGTCGCGGAACGGCATCGACAACAGGCTATCATCGCGCATGGACGATCCGCTGATCCTCTGGGGGCTCGCGGTGGTCGCCGCCGCGACGGCGCTGTTCGTGGCCTTCCGCCTGGTGGTCGTCGACGTCAACGTGCCGCTCGCCACCGCGGTGCTGCGCAAGATGCTCGTCGCCGGCAATCGGGCGCGCGCCCTCAAGCTCGCGGCCGCGGCGCCGCGATCGGTCTACATGCGCGCGGTCCGACAGGCGCTCGACGCGGCGGAGGGCGACGAGCTGCAGCGCCGCTTCGACGACGAGCTGATCGCGGGCCTGCGACCGGTGCGCCGCCTGGCGCCGGTGAGCTACCTGGCGCTCGTCGCCGGTGGGCTCTGCGCGGGGCTCGCCGCCACCGCGGAGCCGCCGCTGTGGCCGCCCGCCATCGCCGCCGCGGTGGCGGCGCTCCTCGCGCTGCGCAATCTCGGGCAAGTGGACGCGCTCGAGCGCCGGTCACGGGCCGGATTCACCGAGCTCCTCGCGCCCCTGGTGGCCGCGCACCCGGACCTCGCGAACGAAGCACCGCCGGCACCACCGCCGTCGCCGTCGTCGTCGTCGTCGTCGCCGGCCGCTGACGGACCGCTCGCGCTGGTCGCGACGCTCGACGGCCGCGAGATCGCCCGCGTGACGCTCGACCAGGCCGTGGTCAAGCTCGGCCGCATGCCGTCCTCCCAGCTCCACCTCGACGACGAGTCGGTCAGCCGCATGCACGCGGTCGTCGAGGTCTCCGACGACGGCGCGCAGCTCATCGACCTCGGCTCCGAGCGCGGGACGTTGCGCAACGGCGTGCGGATCAACAAGGCGACCCTGGTCGCCGGCGACGTGCTCGAGCTCGGCGACGTTCGCGTCGAGGTGACTACGGCTCGCTGACGCGCTTCGCCTGCAGGCGCCCGTGGATCGCCGTGATCTCCTGCAGCGCCGCCGAGCCGTACCAGGGGTGCAGCTCCATCTCGAGCCGTCCGGCCTGGATCGCCGGGTCGGTGGCGGTGAGCGCGCGCGCCTCCTCGACGGTGTCGACCTTGAACACGTAGATGCCGCGGAGCGGACCGTCGTCGAGGAACGGCCCGGCGAGGACGAGCGTGCCCTCGTTCGCCATGCGCTCGATGTTCGCCAGGTGCGCCCGCTGCAGCGCCTGCGCCTCCTCCTCGGACTGGCCGCGGTTCGGGCCGGCCTTGAGGAACGCGATGACGTAGCGGTGCATCCCGTACTCGTCGGCGCCGAGGCGCGCGGCGAGCGCGGCGTCGTAGCCGTCCGCGGGCGCCGCGGCGGCGGGCGCGGCAGCCGTGGGCGCGGCGGGAGGTGGCGACGCCCCGCCGCAGGCGGCGAGGCACACGAACACGAGCATCGGCGCGAGTCTCATCGCGCGCAGGCTACCCCAACCCAGCTCAGCGCAGCGTGACCGCGACCTCGCGGAGGCCGTGGGCGTGGTGCAGGTCCGCGAGCACCGCCTGGTCGAGCCGACGGAGCCACTGCAGCACCGCGTGGTTGTGGTCGGCCATGCGTCCCCAGTCCCCGCGGCGCGGCTTCTCGGTGCGCGGCGACGCAAGGTGGAGCAGAGCGCCGTCACCGGTCAGCTTCCAGCGGATCGCCGGATCGAACGCGTGGATCATCGTCGTCAGCGAAGGCGGCGCCGCGGCGTCGAACGCGAGGTGGAGGACGAGCTCGCTGTGCCCGTCGCGCTCGCGCTTCTTCGACGGCGGCGGCTCGGCGAGGGCGTCCATCAGGCCGGTGAGGCGGTACGGGCGCGACGCGATCCATCGCCGGATGCGCCACGGACCGGTCAGTCGACCGATCGTCACCGCGAGGAACGTCGCGGTGTAGGACCCGAACATGACGATGACCGACGCAGGTTTGGGCAAGACGAGCGCCGTGAGGAGACCGCCAAGCGCTCCCACGCCAAAGGCCGTCGGCACGACGGTATCCAGCTCCATCGCCACGAACCGGTCGGCGCTGCGCGCCACGCGGCGCCGGCGCGCCCACGCCGACCGTCGCGCATCGGTGGGCCGCGTCTCGGGCGCGGGTGCGACTGGCTCCGGCGCCGGCTGTGGCCCGCGCGCGGCGAGCGCCTCGAGCCGCCGCGCCGCCGCCTCGGCCTCCGGACCGGGCGTCGGTGCCGGCGACGGCGGCTCGCGGCGGTCGAGCTCCTCGCGCAGCGCCGCCGTCTCCTCCGCCCGCTCCGCGAGCGCCGCCTCGGCGGCCTCGCGCTTGCGCCGCTCGTCGTCGAGCTGGCGCGCGAGCGCGTCGGCGCGGGCCACGGCCGCCTCGTGGTCGTCGCGATAGCTCACCGGGCCAGCATAACAGGCGCCCTCGCGCCGGTCAGAACGTCACGCGCGTCTGGCCGCTGGCCGGATCGACGAGCTCGACCGGCGCGCCGTCGGTGCGCAAGACGAGCTGGCCCGCGCGGAACGCCACCTCGTCGAGATCGGCGAGCTGGCGCTCCCAGCGCAGGGTGCCGCTGGCGGCGTCGACCATCCGCAGCGTCTTGGGCCCGTTGGACTCGCCGAACGCGTACGCCACCTGGCCGCCGGGGCCGAGCCGCACGCCCGGCGCGACGCCATCGGGGATGACGCCGCTGTCGTGGCGCACCGTCATCGACCGCGGCTCGATCACGGCGATGCGGCGGCGGCCGTCCCAGTCGGCGCAATCGATCACGACCGCGTCGCCGGCGCCCCACATCGCCGAGACGTTGTGCTTGGTCCACGGCAGCGCGCGCGTCCCCGCGCCGCCGCCGCCGCCGAACAGGCGCGCGAAGAAGCCCTTCTTCGGCGCGGCGCCGGTCGGTGACACCGGCAAGAGCTCGGTGCCGGCGGTGCCGTTCACCGGCACGAGCACCTCGCCGCCGACGATCGCCACGCCGTGATCGAGGTCCACCGACTCGGCGGCGACGAACCACCGCTCCTGACCGCTGGCGAGGTCGACCATCGCGACGCCGTCCTGGTCCTCCGGCCCGCGGTCGCTGACGGCGAGCACCAGCGCGCCGGGGAGGAGCACGCCGTCGTCGGCGTCGTAGCGGGCCAGCGCCCGACCGCTGCGCGGATCGAGCAGCTCGTACTTGTGCCACTCGGCACAGAAGAAGAGCGCGCGGCCGTCGCTCTGCGCGTGCCCCTCGCACGGTCGCTGCCACAGCGCCTGCCCCGTGTCGCGATCGAACGCCGACAGCGTGTCGTTCTCGGTCTTCACCACGACCACGCCGCCCTGCGCGGTCATGACCTCGCGCAGATCGGACTCGTCGCCGACGAGCGCGGCGCCGTCGACGTCGAGGTCGAGGCGTCCGCTCAGCCGCGCTTGCCACAACCCGCGGCCCGTCGGCCCGTCGATCGCGGTGAGCACGCCCTCGTGCGCGACGTAGATGCGGCCGTTGCGACCGCACATCGCGCGCACCTCGGGGCAGGTCTGGAAGTAGCTGCCGTGCATCGCCTCCCAGCGCACCTGCCGCGACGCCGGATCGACGCCGCGCACGTGCCACCGGCCGTCGCCGCCGACCTGGGCGCCGACCGCGACCAGCCCGCCGGCGCCGTCCTCGACCACGACCACCGACGCCGTCGACGCGAACAGGCTCGGGCCGGCGCCCGGCACCTGCGCACGGGCGTGCTGATCGTGCATGGCGGCGGCGGTGTTGCCGTGCTGCAGCGCCCACGCCTGGTACGCGGCCGCCTGCGCCGCGTTCGGCCCGCCGCCCGCCGGCACGACGATCTGCTGGTGACACAGCGGACACGGGATGACCATGCCCGCCGCCATCGTCGCCGGCAGGGCGCCGCCGCACTTCGGACACGGGAACGACGGGAAGCCGGCGGGGACCACCATCACCGCCTCCCGTACGACGCCATCGCCTGCTGGTGCATCGCGAAGTACGACGAGCTCAGGATGCTGGCGGCCATGGCGTCGGCCTGCGGCCCCATGCGCCACTTCCACGTGCGATCGACCTCGGCCCAGCGCCCGCTGTCGAGCCCGACGTCGGCGAGCACCGCGTCCGCGGGCTGGCCGAGCTGGAGCCGCGCGTTGATCGCGGCGTAGCGATCGAGCGTGACGCCGTGCGGCGGCGTCGCGTACTCGGGCGGCATCTGGTAGCTGCCGGCCATGTTCGCCATCTGCGCCTCGTACTGCACGCGGCTCGCGGCCATCGCGAACTCGGGGTTGCTGTTGTGGCGCACCGCGAGCGCCTCCTTGACCTTCTCCCAGTGGTCCATGTCCCGGAGGCCCCACTTGGCCAGCGCCTGCGCCAGCTGCGCCGGCCCGGCACGCTCGCCCTGATCGACGTCGTGGTCGACGCGCCAGTACGCCTCGATGTCGTCGGGGTTGATCTTGCCGTAGTCCACCTTCGCAGACCCGCCGAACAGTCCCAGGATCGTGTCGAGAAGCCCCATGGGCTCACCCTAGACGGGTGGCGCGGGCATCAACAAGCCTCCGGCCGTCTTCGGCCGAACGACGCCGGGTCCGGCACGTTTCGTCCGTCATGTGCCAGCATCAGCTTCGACATGAGCGAGAAGCGAGGCGCGAGCACCCCGAAGCGCAAGGCGGCGCGAGGCACGAAGCCACGCGTCCGGTTCACGGCGACGTTACAGGCGGCCGCCGGACGGACGATCCTCCGGCTTCCCGATGCGACGAGCAAGCAGCTCCCTTCGCGAGGGCAGGTCGCCGTGCGCGCCGCGCTCGACGGGCACGCGTTCGCGACGGTGATCGAGCCCGACGGAGAGTTCGGTCACTGGATGGGCTTCGACGCGCGCGTGCTCGAGGCCGCCGGGGTCGGATCGGGCGACCGGGTCACCGTGGAGCTCGAGCCGACCTCGGACTGGCCGGAGCCCACCGTTCCACCCGATCTCCAGAAGGCGCTGGCGAGGTCCTCGCGCGAGGTCCAGGCGCTCTGGCGCGCGATCACGCCGATGGCGCGATGGGAGTGGGTCCGCTGGGTCAACGCGACCCGCAACCCGGGCACACGCAAGCGGCGCGTCGAGGTGAGCATCTCCAAGCTGGACGACGGCAAGCGCCGGCCGTGCTGCTTCAACCTCGCGTCATGCACGGATCCGGAGCTGTCGAAGAGCGGCAAGCTCGCGCTATAGGAGACCGATGGAGCTCCTGGATCGAGCGCGCGCGCTGGCGGCATCCTTGTCCGCGCACACCGAGGCCCACGACCGCGCCTGCCAGCTCGTCCCCGAGGTGGTGACGGCGCTCCGCGCGGGCGGCTTCCTGCAGGTGCTCCTGCCCGCCGAGCTGGGCGGGCACGCGCTCGCCGCCGACGCGTACGTCGAGGTGCTGGCGACGCTGGCCGAGGGTGACGCGGCGACCGCGTGGTGCGTGATGACCGCGTCGACCTCCACGCTCCTCGCCGGCTACCTCGCTCGCGCCGAGGCCGAAGCGCTGTGGCGCGACGAGCCGCCGTTCCTGGCCGGCGTGTTCGCGCCGGGCGGCCGCGCGACGCGCGACGGCGACCACGTGACGCTCAGCGGGCGCTGGCCGTACGCCTCCGGTTGCCGCCACGCGCAGTGGATCGCCGTCGGTGCGCTGCTCGACGAGGGCGCGGGCCCGCGACACGTCGTCGGCTTCCTGCCGGCCGACGATCCGGCGCTGCGCATCATCGACACCTGGGACACGCTCGGCCTGCGCGGCACCGGCAGCCACGACGTCGTCGTCGACGCCGCGCGTCTGGCCGCCACGCGGATCACCTCGGTCTTCGAGCGGCGGCCGTGGATCGACGGCGCGCTCGCTCGCGTTCCGCTGTTCGGTCTGCTCGCCGCCGGCGTGGCCGCGTGCGGGCTCGGCATCGCCGCGGGCGCGGCGGCCACCGCCGGCGCCCAGCTCCGCGCCGCGCGCGAGGCGCCCGGCTCGTCCACGCTGGCCCGCCATGGCGCGCTGCTCGCCCGCCTCGGCGCCGCCCGCGATCACCTCATCGCCGCCGCCGCTCGCGCCCAGCGCGCGGCCGAGGCCGGCCCGGTCGAGCCCGCCGCCCGCGGCCTCCTGCGCCTGGCCGCCGCGCACGTCGCCGCCGAGTGCGTCGCCGTCGCGCGCGAGGCCTTCCACCTCGGCGGCGGCGCCGCCGTCCGCGTCGGTCACCCGCTCCAGCGCGCGCTGCGCGACGCCGAGATGGTGCTCACCCACCGCATGGTCGCCGAGAAGGTGGTCCCCGCGGCGACGCGCGCCGTCCTCGGCCTCGGCCCCGTGCCACCCGACCTCTGATCAGGTGGCGAAGTCTGGCGGGCTGCACGGAAGAAGCGGCCGCCCGGGAGGTTCCTGCCTCGGGAGCCGTATTAGGATCGGCAGCCTCCCGGGAGTGACGTGTGAGCACAAGAGCTGGTCGTCAGGCGGAGAACGGTGGTGGTGAAAGCAGCAGCGGCGGCGGCGGCGCCAGCGGCGTCGCGCCCGGCCGGCGCTCGCTCACGCAGAGTCTGCCTCCGGTGCGCTCGGCGTCCGTGCAGCTCGCGGGCGAGGGCGGGGCGAGCGCGGCCGCGGTGCACGACGCCGCAGCGGCCGGTGTCGCCGGTGGTCACGAGTCGCTGCCGTTCATGGACGTGATCCAGCGGTCGTTCGGAAACCACGACGTGTCGGGGGTGCAGGCCCACGTCGGCGGTGACGCGGCGGCGGCGTGCGAGGACATGGGCGCGCAGGCGTACGCGACGGGCAACCAGGTCGCGTTCGGCCGCGCCCCCGATCTGCACACCGCGGCGCACGAGGCCGCGCACGTCGTGCAGCAGCGGGGCGGCGTGCAGCTGAAGGGCGGCGTCGGCGAGGTCGGCGACGCGTACGAGCAGCACGCCGACGCGGTGGCGGATCGCGTCGTCGCCGGCGAGTCGGCCGAGGCGTTGCTCGGTGAGCTGGCGGGCGCGGGCGGCGACGTCGACGCGACGGGCGCGGTGCAGCGCAAGACCGTCGTCAATCCGGTGGGCGCGTCGAAGCACAACCGGCTCGCGCTGATCGGGGACGGCACCGCGGCCAACCCGGGGCTCCGGATCCGGGACCTGATGAGCTACGTGGCGCGCCAGGCGGACTGGTTCAGCGAGCCGAGCATCACCCAGGCCGATCGCGATCTCGTCTGGAAGGTGCTGCTCATGTGCGAGGAGGGGGCGCACATGCCCGAGGCCCTCGCCCTGCTGCGCACCGGCGAGGTCGCCGGCGTCACGGGGGCGAACCTCACCAAGCTGAAGAAGTACTGCGCGTGCTTCGACACCACGGCCGACACGGTGCAGATCCACACGCCGGCGCCGACCCTCGCCCGCGCCCTCAAGCTCGGTCAGGCGATCATCGACCTCGAGGGCTTCGTCCCGCTGCCGGTCCTGCGCATCGTGATCCCGGAGAGCGGCCTCGTCTACCTGGTCGACAAGGGCAAGATCAAGGAGCTCGAGAAGTACTACACCGATCACAAGCCGACGCTCGAGACGCCCAAGGAGTGGCCGCACATCGAGGCGCTGCTCAACGAGACCATCGCCGCCAACGCCGCGCTCAAGGGCTGGGTGCGCGATCTGCACATCATCACGCCGGCGACGCGCGCGCAGCTGCGCGCCAACGTGGCCGATCGCAGCCGCAAGCGGCCGGTCATGCTCATCCTCATGTCGGCGACCGACTGGAACACGGCGTTCCAGCAGGCGGCGAACCTGCAGGCGTCGATCCTCAACCCCAAGAACCTGGCGCTCCTGGTGCAAGGTCCGACGTCGATCGCGAACGCGACCACCGAGGTCAACCGGGTGGCGGACCAGTACGGGCAGCAGACCAAGACGTGGGACTGGAACAGCTGGTCGGTGAAGACGTCGCCGGGCCAGCTCGGCCAGGTCGTGATCGCCGGCCACGGCTCCGACCAGAGCGTCGAGATGGGCTCGCCGGGCACCGGCGCGCGCAAGGCGGGCGGCAATCGCTACGTCGCGTACGACGAGGACGGGATCGACAGCGGCAACGCCTCGGCCAACGGCACCGAGCTCCTGATCGACACGGTGCTGTCGCGCATGGATCCGCAGCACATCAACGTCGTGTTCGCCGGGTGCCTGGTCGGCTCGCACGACATCCCGGCGAACACCAACGTCAGCAACGCGGCGACGGCGCAGGCCAACCTGCAAGCCGCGCTCAAGGCCCACCCGAACCTCGCCGACTACGTGCGTGATCGCATGGCGCTCAAGGGCATGAGCGGCGACGTGCAGGCGGCGAACGGCTCGACGACGTTCAGCTCGTTCAACGTCGATCCGGCGACCGGTCGCGCGCGCCTCAGCAACGCCGGCGATCCCGACATCAGCGGCAGCAAGCTGCAGTACCTGCGCACCGGCATCGAGCCCGAGGGTGCGCTGCGCGCGGCGCTCGAGGTGTACGCCGCGAGCGGCGCGGCGACCTGCACCGCCGAGATCCGGACCCGCGTCGCCGGCCTCGCCGGCAACACCGGCTGGTGGGAGACCATCACCCGCACCGGCTTCGAGCTGTGTCTGCCGCCGGTCGGTGACGTCGACGTCGCCAAGCTCCTGGACATCTCGCACCGGATCGAGAAGTGGTTCTTCGGCGGCTGGGCGACGATGATCAACGTGCAGAACATGGCCAACCACGTGACCGCGGCCGAGGCGCCCATCGTGTTCCCGGCGATGAAGACCTCGAGCTGGGCGACCAAGGATCACCTCGCGGTCGGCATCCCCGAGGCCTGGCTGAAGCACGACGCCACGCAGGCGGCCGCGTTCATGGCGGCGCTGACCGCGAGCTCGCTGACCCGCGAGACCTTCTTCCCGCTGCTGGCCCGCGGCATCGTCGATCCCCATCTCGCGACGCTGCTCCCGCTCGGTGGCGCCAAGACCAAGGGCCAGATGCTCCTGGCGTTGACCATCGCGGTCAACGACGGTGTGGCGATGCCGGCGGCGGTGCGCGACTTCCTCCGCGACGCGGCGGGCGGCAAGCCGACCTCGACCTTCCCGGCGGCGCTCGGCGTCGGTCCGCTGATCGCGCCGACCGGCGAGCTCAGCGTCCTCGAGAACATCGGGCTGGCGCCGACGTCCAAGCCGGTGTCGTCGGGCAAGAGCACGGTCACCGTCGACGGCAACGTCGACGCCAACAACAACGGCAAGAACGAGACCTTCATCGCCGTGTCGCCGCGCGAGGCCACGGTCAACGCGCCCGTGCTCAACGTTCGCAAGATGGCGTCCACGGCCTCGGCCGTGGTGGACAGCGTGAAGAAGGGCGACGTGGTCCGGGTCATGGGCGAGACCGAGAGCGGCTGGTCCTTCATCGACAACGCGGGCAAGACCGGATTCGTGTACAGCAAGTACCTGACCTGATGCCGACGACTCGCCGCCATGCCTTCGTGCTCGCGCAGCTCGCGCTCGTCGCCTGCTGTTGCAGCAACCGGGAGCCTTCCATGTCGAATCCTCCACCCCAGCCGATCCTCGGCTCCTTCACGCCGCTGCGCGGCGGCTACAACCAGGCCATCGCCCCCGGCGAGCGCCTCGTCACGCTGGCGATGGGCGGCGCGGCCTGGTGGGATGGCGACGTCGCGGTCGAGGCGAGCTTGCCGCCCCACGTCCCGGTCGACGGCGCGCGCTGGACGCCCGACGGCAAGTCACTGCGCGTCGGCCTCGGCACGCTCGATCTCGCGGCGCGCACCTGGCGCCCCGAGCCGGCGCTGGCACGGTTCGGCGAGGTCGGGCCCGGCGGCGAGAGCCCGGTGCGCCAGGTCGCGTGGTTCGCCGACGCGGCGCACGTCGCGATCCTGCGCGACGAGGCCGGCGCCCAGGAGCTCGTGATCGCGGCCGCCGCCGATGGCCGCGTGCGCGGCCGCCTCGCCGTCGAGAACGCGAGCGCGATGGTCGCCGCGGAGGATCGCGTGCTGGTGGCCGCGCGCGAGCTGCTCGTCGTCGATCTCGACGGCAAGGTGGTCGCCCGGCCGGCCCCCGTCCCCGATTCGGTGACGCGGGTCGATCACGGTGGCGGCATGTTCGCGGCGGTGGGGATCGGTGGCGCTGTGGCGCTCCTCCATCCGGCCGACGGAACGGTGCTGGCGACGTGGGACGACCACGTCTACGACGCCGTGCCGGTCGAGCGCGGCGTGGTCGTCGTCGATGGCCAGGGCACGGTGCGCGTCGGCTGCCTCGACGGGGGCCGCCTCCGCCAGGTCGCCGAGGCCGCGTCGGGCGCCGCCGGCCACATCGTCATCCAGCGCGTCGGCGATCGCATCGTCGTCGCCAGCGGCACGCCCGAGCCGGTCCGGGTCGCGACCTTCTCGAGTCCGTGCGACGCCGCTCAGGGCGCGAGCCGCGCCCGCACCTGACCGAACGCGGCGGGGACGTCGAGTCGGGCGACGACCTCGCCCGAGGCGACCGCGACGATCGCCAGCGCGCCGTCGTCGACGAGCGCCCACGCGCCGTCGGCCGAGACATCGATGAGCGCACCGTCGGCGAGCGGGCGCGCCACGCCGCCGGCGACCGGCACGACGACGACGCGCGCGCCGTCGGTGGTGATCACGTTGCCGCCGGCCGTGCGCAGCACCGGTTGCCCGTCGGCGGCGAGCGTCGCGCTGGCGAGGACGGCGCCGGTCGCGGTGTCGCGCGCCTCGAGCCGACCGTCGCGCGTGCGAAAGGCGACGACCCCCTCGCCGAGCGCGACCGCCGCGACGTCGCGGACGCCGGTCGCGATCGGCTCGCCGGCCGTCTCGGCGCCCACCTCGACGACGTGGAGCGCCTGCCGGCGCACGTAGGCGAAGCGGGCGTGATCCGGCGACATCACCGGGCGCTCGGCCGCGGCGCTGGTCAGCTTGGTCGGTGTCGGTGAGGGGCCGAAGGGGTAGCGCGCCAGGTCGCTCGCCGACGAGCGGCGCAGCGTGGTGACGACCGCCTCGCCGCCGGGCTCGATCGCGATCGCGGCCTCGAAGCAGCGGTGCATGACGCACGTCCGATCGCCGGGACCGATCGCGACGCTCTCGCCCGCCACGGTCCCGAGGACCAGCGTCATCACGTCGCGCGGCGTGCCCGTCGCGACCCCGTCGACGGTGTCGGCCTCGACGAGCAGCCCGAAGCGGCCGCTGTCGCGATCGACCGCGAGGTCGGCGAGGCTGGGCGCGCCGCGCGCGCGCGCGAGCGTGTGCAGCACCCGGACCTCGCCACCGGCGTCGACGTGGACGACCTCGAGGCGGCTCCCCGCGGCGCGGGCCGCCAGCACCGACGGGACCGCGGGCGCCGGCGCGGCGTCGAGCTCGGCCGGCGGTGGCGGGGGTGGCGGCGGCGGCCGCGGCGGCTCGGTCGTGGTGGCGACCGGCGCCGGGCATCCGGCGAGGAAGGAGAGTACGGCGAGCCAGCGCATCGCCGCACGGTACCGCTCTTCAGAGCGCGAAGGTGACGTCGGGGCAGTTCGCGCCGACCCACTGCTGGAAGCTCGGGTTGCACAGCGGCGCGCGGTCCGGCGTCAGCGGCATCTTGCAGTTGATCACCGTGCCGGGGGCCGGGCACACGAGCGGCAGGCACTGCGCGGTGCCGGTGCTCTCGTCGCAGTACGTCTGGGTCTCGCACAGCGTGGCGGCGCAGCTCGCCGGCTCGAGGGGCACGCACTGCGCGGTCCCGCTCGAGTCGTCGCAGATGAGGTGCGGCAGGCAGTCGACCAGCTCGCACGACGTCGGCTCGCAGTCGTTCACGATCTCGCCGTGCACGACGCTCAGGCGCACGGCGCCCGGACGCGTCGGCTTGCGGAACGCGACGACCACGTACGGGCGGCTCTCGGCCTGCGTGACGAAGCAGCCGTTGCCCGGGCTGGCGAGCTGCGTGTAGAAGCGGATGCGGTTGTTCCAGCGCGTGATGTCGAGGATGCCGGGGATGTAGCCGCCGGTCGGCTGCGACCCCGCCTGGTAGACGAAGACCCACTGGTAGCGGAAGTCGACGTCGAGGTGGCCAGTGAAGCCGTAGGTGTCGTTGAAGGCGCGGCGCGAGGTGAAGACGCGGAACGACTCGTCCGCGACCTCGTCGAACGGCAGCGCGACGTCGACGACGTGGAACTCGGACGCCGCGTCGCTCTTGTCGTCGCGGGCGTCGGTGACGTCGCCCTCGTCGATGGCGACATCGATCGTCTCCGGATCAGCGGTCATGCAGGCGGTGGCGAGGAGGGCGAAGAGGGCAGGGAGCAGGAGGTGCTTCACGGCAGGGTCCTTGAGAGGTGTGGGGAAGTGTCGGGGCCGCGTACCTAGCAGGTGCGCTGCTTCCACACAACCCATCGCGCGCAGCGATTTCCGGGATCGCGGGCGTCAGCGCCCGAACCGCATCCCGACGGCGACCGAGCGCAGCGAGCAGCTGCCCAGGGTCGCCTCGCTCTCGCTCCCCGCGAACCACTGCTCCTCGCCGTGCACATCGACGACGAGGTGAACGCCGCCGGTCCCGAGCTCGAGCCCGGCACCCCAGGCCACGCCCGCGCCCCACGTCGTCGTGGTCGTGGCCGCGTCGAAGAGGATTCCGCGCATCGGCCCACCTCGCACGAACGCGCCCACCGGACCGACATGTGCCAGGCGGAGGACCAGCTCGAGCCCCGCGCTGCCCGACAGCCACGCGTCATCGCTGGTCTCGAGGTCGTGGCCGTTGACCACGATCTCCATCGCCGTTCGCTTCGTCCCGAAACCGATCGCGGCCCGTCCCGTGAGCTGGTCGACGCCGTCCATCATCGGCGCGACCGTCCCGCTGCTCCTGCGCGAGACGTCGTACCCGACGGAGGTGTAGGAGCCGGCGCACGCAGAGAGCAAGGAGGCCACGAGCGCGAGCTGTCGCACGAAGGACGAGTCGACCGGATGCGCCAGACGTCGAGGGGGCGCGGCGGTCGAGCGCTTCCGGATCCCCGGCGGCGCTTGCGCCGCGGCGGTGCGGGCGCGCAGGAACTGCAGCTTCGAGCAGCGCGAGCCGTCGGATCGGGTCGGGCACGGCGCTTGCTCTCACCTCCCCCATGAGGCTCGTCGTCCTGGTGGGAACGCTCGCGGCCTGTGGGACTGGGACTAACGACCGCGCCGGCAAGCCGGCGTTGGCGCCGAGCGTCGAGTCCGGACCCGGAGGCGCGCCGCGCACGCCGGCGCCACGCGAGCGCGCCTCGTTCCAGCGCCTGCACATGACCGAGCGCTTCGCCGACCTCCTCCAGATGGAGCGCGCCCTCGTCGCCGGCGAACTGGACGTGGTGCGCGAGTACGCGACCGCGCTCGCGCTCGATCGCACCGACGCCGACCTCGCGGCATGGTCGGCGGAGCTCGCGCAGATGCGCGAGGCGGCGCTGGCGCTGTCGGAGGCGCGCGATGTCGCGACCGCGGTGCGTCGCGAGCCCGTGCTGGCGGTCGCCTGCGCCCGCTGCCACCTCGTTGCGGGCGCGCAGCTTCCGATCAGCGACGCGGGTCCGCCGCCCGACGACGGCACCACCAGCATGCGCATGGCCCGGCACCAGTGGGCGGCCGATCGGCTCTGGGTCGCGCTCGTCGCGCCCTCGGGCACGGCCTGGCGCGACGGCGTCGCGGTGCTCGCGGACCCTCCGCTGCCGTTCGACGAGCTCGCCCCTCACGTCTCCCCGGACGCGCGCACCCGCATGGCCGAGCTCTCCTTGCGGTTGCGGGCCCTCGCGGACGCCGAGCAGTCCGTCGATGACCTCGATCGCTGGGCGGCCACGTACGGCGACGCGCTGGAGATCTGCGCGGCGTGCCACGCCCTGGCGCGATGAGCGCGCGGCTAAGCTGAAGGCGTGGATCCGCTGCCGTGGCTCGACACCCATCGCGCGCTCCTGCTCGGCGCGCTCGGCGTGGCCATGTCGGTCGCGACCACCATCCACGTGCTCGCGATCCCGCGCTTGCCGCGCAGCGCCGCGAGCTGGCTCGCGGTGATCTGGCTGTCGCCGTTCGTCGGCCCGATCGTCTACGTGCTGCTCGGCATCAACCGCATCGTGCGCAAGGGCCGGAGCCTACGGTCGCCGCTTCCGGACGACCCCCCGGGTGGCGAGGGCGTGACGAGCCACGCGCTCCTCGCGCACCTCGGCGAGGCGAGCCACCTGGCCGGGCTCGCGGCGGCGGCGGATCGGCTGGTGGCGCGGCCCCTGCTCGCCGGCAACCGGTTCGAGCCGCTGGTCGACGGGGACCAGGCCTACCCGGCGATGCTCGAGGCCATCGCGGCGGCGCGTCGCTCGATCGCGCTCGAGTCGTACATCTTCGATGCCGACCGCGTCGGGGGACGCTTCGTCGACGCGCTCGCGGCCGCGCGGGCCCGCGGCGTCGAGGTGCGCGTGCTGATCGACGCCGCCGGCGCCCGCTACCACCGGCCGCCCGCCGACCGGCTGCTCCGCCGGGCCGGCGTCCCGTGCGCGCGGTTCCTGCCGATCCGGCGCGCGTTCCCTCGCTACTGGAACCTGCGCAACCACCGCAAGGTCCTGGTGATCGACGGCGAGGTCGGCTTCACCGGCGGGATGAACGTCCGCGTCCACCACTGGCTCGGCGAGGCGCCCGCCGATCCGACGCGCGACCTCCACTTCCGCATCGAGGGGCCGGTGGTCGCGCAGCTGCTCGAGGTGGTCGCCGACGACTGGGCCTTCGCGACCGGCGAGGTGCTCGATGGCGATCGCTGGTACCCGCCGCTCGCCGCGCGCGGGAAGGTGCTCGCGCGTGCGATCCCCGAGGGACCCGACGACGACAGCGACCCGCTGCCGTGGACGATCCTGACCGCGCTGTCGGTGGCGCGCCGGCGGGTGTGTGTGGTGACCCCGTACTTCCTGCCCGATCCGCCGCTGGTCGCCGGGCTCGACGCCGCCGCGCTGCGCGGCGTGACCGTCGACGTCGTGATCCCCGCGCGCACCAACTTCAGGTTCGTCGATGCCGCGGTGCGCGGCGGCCTGTGGCAGCTCCTGGATCGCGGCGTGCGCATCTGGCGGACGCCGCCGCCGTTCGATCACACCAAGCTGCTCACGGTCGACGGCGCGTGGTCGCTGATCGGCTCCACCAACTGGGACCCGCGCTCGCTGCGCCTCAACTTCGAGCTCGACGTCGAGGCCTACGATCCGACCCTGACCGCCCGCCTCGACGCGCTGGTCGACGCGCGCATCGCCACCGCCCGCCGCTACACGCGTGACGAGCACGACACCCGCGGCCGCGCCCGCCGGCTCCTCGACGGCGCCGCGAACGTGCTGCAGCCCTACCTCTGACCGATCGCCGTGGAGTCGATACGGACCGCGGCGGCTCCTCAGGACGTGAGGACCGTGCGCACCATCCGGAGCAGGGTGTCCGGCGTGAACGGCTTGGGGAGGAGCGGGAACCGGCCCGATTCGACGATCGCCCGCTGCTCGTCGTCACGGACGAAGCCGCTCATGAGCAGCACCGCGCAGCGCGCGCCGCTCTCCGCCAGCTCGCGTGCGTAGTGAGCGCCCGAGGTGCCGGGAAGCCGCACGTCACTGATGATGAGATCGAACTCCGTCCCTCGTCGGCGCGCTTCCTCGACCGAGCCCACTTCGGTCACGTCGTAGCCGAGATCGCGGAGCACGTGAACCACGAGGCGACGGACCGTCTCCTCGTCTTCGATGACCAGGATTCGCTCGTTGCCTCCGATGGCGTGGGTGGCTTCACGCGGGTCGGGCACCGGCTCGTCCGCGGTCGTCGGCAACAGCAGCGTGAACGTCGTGCCGCTTCCGACCTGGCTGTCCACCTGGATCGTGCCGCCGTGCGCGCTCACCACGCCGTGGACGGTCGACAGCCCCAGCCCGGTGCCCTTGCCAGCCTCCTTGGTCGTGAAGAACGGCTCGAAGATCCTGGTGAGGTCGTCGGGCGTGATGCCGGTGCCCGTGTCCTTGACCTCGATGACGCCGTACTGCTCTCCCGGGCCGGGAGCGCGAGGGCCCTGCTCGCTCCTCGTCGTGCGTGTCACGACGCTCAACGTGCCCCCGCGGGGCATGGCGTCACGTGCGTTGATCGCCAGGTTGAGCAGCGCGAGCTCGATCTGGCTCGCGTCGACGAGGACGTGCACCGCCTCGGACTCGTCACGCATCTCGAGGCGCACGCCCTCTCCGGTGACCCGCCGGATCATCGGCTCGGCGCGGCCGATCAGGTCGCGGAGCTTGATCGGTCGACGCGAGCCGGTCTCGCGTCGGCCGAAGATCAGCAGGGAGCGGGTCAGCTCCGCCGCGCTCCGGGTGGCCGCGGACATGTCCGCCAGGGCCAGCCTGCCGCGCTGCGAGAGGTCCTCGCGGCGGATGAGATCCCCGGCGGTGTACATGACCGTCAGCAGGTTGTTCAGGTCGTGGGCGACGCCGCTGGCGAGCCGCGCCAGCGCCTCCATCTTGCGGGCGTGAACCAGCTGGGTCTCGAGCAGCTTGGTCTCGGTGACGTCCTGCACACCGCCGGTGATGCGCACGAGCTTGCCGTGCTCGATGCTCGGGTACGCGCGATCGCGAAGCCAGCGCACCTTGCCGTGACGATCCAGGATCCGGTACGTGTTCACGAACGGCTTGCCCATCTCCAGCGCCGCGAGCAGCTCCGCGATGCTCGAGCGATCATCTGGGTGGATGATGGACGTCCACCCGCCGCGGGCGACGACGTCGTCGATGGAGTAGCTCGTCGTACGTTCGAACGACCCGGCGACGATGCGGGGCGCGAGCGTCGGTGCGGTGGTGTCGGCGACGTAGACATAGTCGCTGGCGAGGTTCGTGAAGAGTCGATACTCCTCCTCCTTGCGCTTCTGCTCCGTGATGTCGACCGTGGTTCCAGTCATCGCGACGGGGCGCCCATCCCGCGTGAGGACGCGTCCACGTGCGAGCTGCCAGCGGACCTCGCCTCCCGCAGCGTAGTAGCGGTACTCGACGGCGTAGTTCTGACTGCGTGCGGAGATCGCTTCCTCGATCGTCTTGCGGAGGTGGTCGCGATCCTCCTCGTACATCCCCTGGACGAAGTCCTGGAGCGCGCCGCGAAACGGCCTCGGCTCCTTGCCGAACATCTCGGACGTCTGCGCCGACCATCGCAGGTCATCCGTGTCGATGTCCCACGACCAGACCCCGACGCGCGCGGCTTCCAGCGCGATCTCGAGCTCTTCATTGATGAACATACCGACCCCCTTCCAGTGGCGACGATGATCGCCATGATACCCAGGGTCGGTCAGTCGCCAAGGTGGAGTGATGTCAGCCCACGTCAGCGCCTTCCGGTGACTACTCGTCGAGGATGCGCCGCGCTTCGCGTAGACCGGAAAGATACGCGCCATGAACCGTCGCCGGGTAGGTCCGGTTCGTCGCCTCGCCGGCGAAGCGCAGGGCCCCGACCGGCTCGGCCATGACGTCGTACGCCGCCGGGTCTCCCCCGACCGGGACGTAGGAGTACGAACCGCCGGCGAACGGATCGCTGCCCCAGCGCGCGACGCGGATGCCGCGCGCGGCCGGCAACTTCTCTCCCGCGATGCGCTCGAGCACGGCGACGAGCGCGCGGCGAACGTCGTCGTCGGAGCGCGTCTCGAGCGAGCGCGCGAAGGTCCCACCGGTCAGCGCCAGGAGCGCCGGGTGGCCGGCGATCGCCGCGAGGTTCATGAAGAACGGGAACTCACCGGGCCGCTCGGAGAGATAGGCGAAGAAGGGCGCGTCGAGCTCCGACTTCCAGAAGGCCTCGTCCCACGCGATCGCCACCTTGTTGAGCACGCCCATCTCGAGCGCGTCGATCGCCGCCAGCTTGGCGGCGGGCAGCGCCGGCGAGAAGTCGATCTTCCTGCCCTTGAGGACACCGAGCGGGACCGTCAGGATCGCGCGACTGGCCTCGACGACCGTGTCGCCAGCGATGACCCGGACGCCGTCGGCGCCGTGCTCGATCGCGGTGACCGGCGAGGTCAGCCGGACGTCGAGGCCCTGCGCGAGCGCCCGCGGGATCCCGTCGTAGCCATCGGGGAAGACGTGGCTCTCGCCGCCGAACTCCTCGTCGTCGAGGATGCCGCCGACCGACAGTCGGTCGAGCGCGGCGCCCCACGTGGTCTCGAAGTTCGCGCCGAGCCAGGCGGCACCGCGGCGCTGCGCCGCGCTCAGCGTGTGTCCGCGCAGCAGCGAGTCGAGGACGGACGCGACCGATACGTCGCGCCGGTCGTCCCGTTCCAGCGCCGCCAGGAGCTCTTCGGTGAGCGCCTCGATCTCGTCCTCGAGCGCCGCCGCCACCGGAGCACCGCCCGCGTCGAACATGACCTCGGCGTCCTCGTCGGCGGCGACGGTTCGCACGCCGTGACGACGCGCGAGCTCGGTCACCGGATTGCCGTCGACACCCTCGATCCACGACGCGCCCATGTCGATGGGCACGCCGAGCGAGCGATCGGTCCACACGCGGCCGCCAACGCGATCGCGCGCCTCGAGCACGACCACCGCCACCCCCGCGTCCGCCAGGGTGCGCGCGGCCGCCAGCCCCGCCATGCCCGCCCCGATCACGCAGACCTTTGGCGTCTCCATCGCTCCCTCCTCCCTGGGATCGGGCGGCGACTCGCGGCGGCGCTGCGTGCAGCCCATCGCGCTCGCGGCGAGCAAGCGCACGATCGCCCGACGTGAGAGTCCCTGGTTCACGCCTCGATGATAGCCGCGTTGCGCACCGGAGAGGTCAACTGACGCGGAACAGCCCCGAACCGTCGCTGGTGGGCGCGACGGTCGAGATCACCTCGAGCCCCATCGCGCGGCGACCGCGCGAGGTGACGGTGTGGCGGACCACGCGCACCTGGGTCTCGCCGAGCACGAGGTGGTTCTCCAGCACGCCCTCGGCGCCGACCTCGAGCACCAGATCGGTCTCCACCAGCAGGCCGCTCGCGCTGACGTCGCGGATCGTGACCAGGAGGTGCATCTTCCCTGCGTGCATGATCGCGCGGTGGCGCATCTGCATCCGGGTGCTGCCGCGTCGCTCGGGGCCTGGCCAGCTCATCCCCACCACGTCAGCAAGCCCGGGGCCAGTCCCCTCCCGTGTTCATCCGCTGGCTTGCGCACGAGGTGGGGACCGATGGCCAGAGGGCGTGCTGGTCGGTCGGTGACTCTGGGGACCGCTTCGCGCGAAGTCTGGCAAGGCCCGGCATGGCGTCGAGGCCACGACACCGGTGACGGGCCTCCGTCAGCTTCCGTCACGGGTGCGCGGCGCAAGCGCGCGTCGGCGCGAGCGCCGGCCGTGGCACGCGGGTTGCCTCGACGCGCGGGGTGCGCCTCTCCTCGCCCCGCCACACCCTGCCTCTCGTTGCCTTCCTCCTTCCCGTCGCGGGCTGTCCCGGCCCCGACACCAATGCCACGCTCGCCGACCTGCCTGGCCTGCGGATCAGCCTCCAGACGTGGAAGGCAAGCGACAACCAGCCCACCAGCGGCTTCGCGGTGATCAGCTATGACGAGCAGCCCTTCATGTCCACGCACGATGGAAGCTGCGCGACCCTCGGCGGCGACCTGCGCGGTTCGATCGACGGCGTCGAGCTCGACGTCAACTCGTACGGCTCCAACGACGACGAGTTCGGCGGCTGCTACTTCGCGCACCTCTACTTCGACCAGCGCTTCCCCGCCGATGCGCCGGTGCCGCTGACGATCGCCGACGACAGCCACGAGGTCCGCGCCGAGCTCCCCGCGGGCGCGCTCGCGCCGCACTTCCCGACGCTCCGCGCGCCGGCGACGTGGGCGTTCCGCGGCGGCGAGCAGGTGCGGCTGGGCTGGTCACACCCGGCCGACCTCGCCGAGGTGACGCTCGATCCGTACGCGATCGGCTTCCACATCGGCGACCGCGGCCGGCCCAACGCGAACGGCGACAACTTCTTCCCGCTGCCGACGACGATCGTGGGCGACGAGCTCCGCTTCACGATCCCGTCGCCGCCGCCGATCACCGGCCCGGGGTACATCACGATCCGGATGGGCTACACGGTCGGCGACGCGACCACGTGCGAGGGCGCGGCCGGGTGCAGGTTCAGCGCGTCGCGCGACTTCCACCACACCGTCGAGATCGCTCGCTGACGAATCGATCTACCCGCCTCGTCGGTCGCCGCGCGCTCGTAGGCGGCGCTGGATCTCGGCCGGCGCCAGATCCGCCAGCGGCTGACTGATGATCCAGAGGTGGCCGAACGGATCGCGAAAGCGGCCCTCGCGCTTGCCATAGAACTGATCCGCGATCGGAAAGATCACCTCCGCCCCGTGCGCCAGGAGCAGGTGACCGACTGCATCGGCGTCGGGCACGGTGAGCGAGAGGATGACCGGCGAACCGCCCAGCGCGGGCGGAGCGGCGTTGTGTCCGTCCGGATCGGCGTCCGCCAGCGCGACGATGCTGCTACCGATCCGCACGGCCGCGTGGACCACCAGGCCACGATCGTCGTCGTAGCGCTCCAGCACGCGGGCGCCGAACACCGCCTGGTAGAAGTCGAGCGCGCGGTCGGCACCGGACACGATGAGTCGAGGGCACACCTGGATTTCGGTCATGGCGCCAAGGTGCACGCGCCCCACGCCGGCGTCTTGGAAAAAATCGTCAGGTCGACAGCAGCGCGTGGCCCGGCTGGTCGGGCGCCCGCGGCCGGTACGCGGTGGGCGTCGAGCCGCCCAGAACCCGCCATTCACGGACGAGGTGCGCTTGATCGAAGTAGCCGTGGTCGACCGCGAGCCCGGCCCAGTCGGGACGCGGCGCGCGCGCGGCCGCCGCCACCACGCGGCGAAACCGCACCACGCGCGCGTGGTGCTTGGGCGTGAAGCCGACCTGCTCCCGCAGGAGCACGATCAAGCGCCGCGGCGACAACCCGACCGCGGCCCCCACCGCCGCCACCGGCACGCCCGCCGCGAGGTCCGCGAGCACGCGCGTGATCGGCCCGTGCGCGTCCGCCGCGCCGCGCAGCTGCTCGAGCAGGAATGCCTCGCAGACGTCCAGCCTCGCCGCCGGGGTGGGCGCCTCCAACACGCGCTCGCGCAACACGGCCCCGGCGCGCCCCCAGAGGTCGCCGGCATCGGTGTGACGATCGCAGAGCTCGCTCATCGGCGGCGAGAGGAACCGGGACGCGCCCCCGGGCGCGAACGTCACCCCGACCACCGCGCGCTGCTGGATCGTCTCGAGCTGGGCCGGCCGCGACAGCGGGCCACAGAGCGCGGCCCCGCCGCTGGCGATCGCGTGACCGCCGCTGACCATGCTGAGCCGGTCGAAGCCGATGTTGATCAGGAGCTGCGGCGACGCCGTCGGCAAGAGCCGCTCGAGCGCGTGGCCGAAGCTGCCCTCGAAGTGCCAGAGCGCCTCGACCCAGCCGGCGAGCCGGGGCGAGCGCACACCGCGCGTGACCAGCACCATGGCGGCATGCTGCCCGATCGCCTCGGGAAGTGCATCGCTGAACGCGAACGCCGGGCCTTCGCCGTCATTCCACCCGCCGGCGGCCTGGTCAGGCGGGCAGGCGGTCAGCGCGCGGGAATGGTCAGGATGGCGCCGCCCGAGAGCTTCTTGCTCAAGCTCACCACGTGCTCCTCGAAGCCGTGGAACCCGCTCGCGCCGGCATCGTCGTGCCACACCTCGACCTCGTGCACGAGGTCTCGATACCGCAGCGTCACGGTGATCGGCTCCTCGTCGTCGGCCAGGTTGCGCGTCGACGACGGCACGTCGAGCAGCCCGGAGTCGCGGATCGCGCGCAGGAGCGCGTCGCGGTCGCCGGCCTCGAGCGTCCCCGACCACGCGTGCTCCTGCTCGTCCTTCGTCACGCTCGAGCTGAGCGTGTACGCGCCGGTCGCGTTCGCGTGGAAACGCGTCATGCCGGACAGGTCGTGCCCGCGCACGTAGTCGAGCTCGAGCGCAGCGTAGTCGGCGGGTCGGAGGATCGCGTTCGCGATGACGTCGCGCAGCGTGCCGTTGCCGTTCATGGCGGTCGTGTCCTTGTTCGTGGTCGCAGTCGCAGTCGCGGTCGCGGGATCGGTCGCGGCGCCCCCTCGACAACTTCCGGCGAGGGCGCCGGCGAGGGCGGCGGCGACCGCGAGCATCGAGGCCTGAGGTCGCATCGTCACATCTTGACCAGCGTGCAGGTATGGTTCGGGAACTGCGGTGCGACCGCGGTGAGGATGTGCTGGAAGTGGCGCACCTTGAACTCGGCCTGGGCGCGCCCCTGCGTCTTGTAGTTGCCCATGATGCTGTGGTCGTTGGAGATGAAGCGATCGGGGAGCTTCGGGTTGGCGTACTCGTCACTCTGGCCGAGGAGCGCGTGCCCGAACTCGTGGGCGATGGTCACCGGATCCTGCGGATCGCCGGCGACGGTCTTCTCGTAGATCTTGCCGCCGGCCTGCGCCATCGAGCAGCCACCCTGGGTGTCACCGAACACGTCGATCTTGTAGCCGCCGTCGATGTCGTACAGCAAGAACTCGATCGGCCGTTCCCACGCCTGCCCGCCTTGCCCCTTGGGGGTCCCGACGATCTTGAACTTGTTGTCGAGGTAGCCGTAGACGGTCGTCTTGCACGAGCGCACGAACTTCCCGAACGCTTCGTCGCTCGCCCACGTCCCCTTCTTCTCCCACTGGATGCCGAGCTGGATCTGCACCTTGCTCGGCAGGACGTCGAGCTCCTGCGTGTACGTGTTCCCGGTGTCGGTGGTCTCGCTGATCTTCGGTGTTCGCTGCACGGCCGACGTCACGCCGGTGCCCGCCGCCGCCGCACCACCTGGTGTCTCGTCGAGCAACGCCTCCGCCGAGCGCCCCGCGACGACGGTGTCAGCGACCGCGTCGGCGTGCTGCTCGTACGCGTCGTCCACCGCGCCGACGCCGCCCTTCAGGTGCACGCCGGCGCGCTGCTGGACCACGTGCGCCGCCTCGTGCGCGGCGGTGTGAAGATCGGGCGCGCCGGCGAACGCGACATGATTCCCGGTCGCGTAGGCCTCGGCGCCGATCGCCTGGGACGACGCGCGCGCCGGCGCGTCGGTGTGCGCCTGGATCGAGCCGATGTCGTGCCGTCCGAACGACTGCTGGATCTCCGCGGCGAACGGCATCGCACCGCCCTGACCCGACACCCCGCGCGCGGCCTCGTCGGCGACATGCAGCCCGAAGGGGTCGTCGCCCGCCGCCGCCTTCCGCTGGACGTCCAGGTCCGACGATCGCTGGGTCAGGAAGCCGAATCCGGCGACGGGCGCGGGCGCCTCGCCATCGGCAGAGCCTCCGACGACATCCGTCCGCGCCCGCTTGCCGACCGCCCGCTGGACCGGCCGGGCTTCGTCATGCGTGTGACCATCGACGGGCCCCCGCGCCTTCTTCATGCCCGCATCGTACGCGTCTCCGTCGAGAATCTCTCCACCCCGCTCGGGTGACTCCCACCCGTCACGCGTGCGTCGGCGTGATCAGGAACTTCTCGCCGGTGGCCATCTGCGCGCACGCGCGAAGCGTCCCGATGTCGAGCAGTTGCTCGAGTCCGACGCGCGCGGTGTAGTGGCTCGCGAACGTCGTCGTGAGCTCGCGCATGACGCGCCCGCTCATCCGCATCATCACCTCCGGGCCCAGCTTGCGCAGCGCGTTCATGACCAGGTAGCCGCTGACGCTCCACGTCAGCCCGAACGTCCGCACGAGCGTCATCGGCGCGCGGTCGAGCGAGCCGTACACGTACAGCTGCTTGAGCGTCGACGATCCGTAGTGGCTGAACGTCGTCATCGAGCGGACCGCGACGCGCTCCATCGCGTCGAGGATCTGGGTCCCGATCGTGCCCCCGCCGATCGCGTCGAAGGCCAGCGTCGCACCCGTCGCCGCGATCGCCTCGACGAGATCCGCCGCGAAGGTCGGCGCCGAGCTGTCCACCACGTGCTGCGCTCCGAGCGCGCGCAGCTGGGTCACCTGCGCCGGCCGTCGCACGATGTTCACGAGCGGCACGCCATCGGCCGCGCAGATCTTCACCAGCATCTGCCCGAGGTTCGACGCGGCCGCCGTGTGCACGATCGCGGCGTGCTTCTCGGCGCGCATGGTCTCGACGAAGCTCAGCGCCGTCATCGGGTTCACGAACGACGACGCACCTTCCTCCGCCGTCCGTCCCTCCGGCAGCGGGCGCACGGCGCCCGCCGGCAACCTGCGATGCGTCGCAAACATCCCGTTGTTCGTCGCGACCATCTTGCCGAGGAGCGCTTGCGCGGCCGCCCCCGCACCCGCGGCGATCACCGTCCCTGCGCCCTCGGAGCCCACGGTCAGGGGCTTGTCGATCCGCCCCGCGAACACCGACACGATGCCCGCGGGCACCGGCGCGACCACGGCACCGCCGCTCGCCGTCGCCTTCGACAGGTCCGCCCCGGACAGCAGCAGGAACAGATCCGTCGGGTTGACGGGCGTCGCCTCGACGCGAACGATCACCTCGTCGGCCCCGAGCGTGTCGCCCAGGTCGACGTCATCGATGGTCAGGCGAATCGTCCCGTCGGCGGTGAGCGTGGAATGGAGCTGGCGTGCTTTCACGCCCCGACTCTACGCCGTCGCCGGCCGATCGCCATGCCGTCGCACGGACCGTTCCAAGCCTTCATGCAGGCGATGGGCCTCGTGAACGACCGAGCGCTCGGCAGCGTGGCAGCGGCCATTCCTGCTCGACCTCGCCAGAAGATCGCAACGCGCGCGGCGCAACGATCTCTATCGGGTTGAGCAGCAAGAACCGCCCCCACGAGGACCCTTCATGTAGACTTCCGTTCCCGTCGTTCCCCTTCGTTGTGAACGCTCAGCGCCACCGATTCCGAAGCGCCACCTGCAAGACGTCTTCGACCCGTTCCGGCAGCTGGAGCCGGGGAATGCGAAATCGAACGTGGGCCTGGGCTTGTACATCGCCAACCAGCGTCAGGGGGCGGTGATCGCGTTGTTGTCGAGCGCGATCAAGGACTGTGCGAACGCCCGGCCATCCATCGATGCCTGCGTCTGCAGAGTGATCCCGGTTTGCCCGAGGATGATGCCCTCGAAGTGCGCGTCTGCGTGAATCGTCACCTCACCGGCGACCTGCCAGAAGATGTTCTTCGGCTGCGCGCCGCCGCTCAGGAGCACCAGACTTCATACCGTTGCTCTCA
>DDTA01000294.1 GCA_002344285.1 Myxococcales bacterium UBA2376 | reverse complement strand
GCGATGGAGCCCGGCGGCGATCCGCTGGCGTGGGCGTTCGGCGAGCTCGGCCTCCAGGACCGCGCCAAGTACGTCGCCAGCCTCTACATCGACGACCTCGCCGACGCGATCCGGCT
Source organism: Myxococcales bacterium UBA2376 (assembly GCA_002344285.1). Lineage (GTDB taxonomy): Bacteria > Myxococcota_A > Polyangia > Haliangiales > Haliangiaceae > UBA2376. The sequence goes on along the minus strand of DDTA01000294.1, from coordinate 3,985 downwards.
GGGCGAAGATCCGCACTTCGAGCTCTCGCGCTACGGCGAGAAGCTCGCCGCCAGCGCCGCGCGGTACGACGGCCTCGCCGCGGCGCTCGCCGCGCCGCCGACGCTCGTGGACGAGCACCTCGCCGCGATCACGCGGGCGCTCCTCGACCGCCACCGCCCCGACCTGCTCGGGCTCACCGTGCCGTTCCCCGGCAACGTCTACGGCGCCCTGCGCATGGCGCAGACGGTGCGCGCGTCGTCGCCGGCGACGCGCATCGCGCTCGGCGGCGGCTACGTCAACACCGAGCTGCGCGGGCTGCGCGAGCCGCGCCTCTTCGACCTCGTCGACTTCGTCACGCTCGACGACGGCGAGGCGCCGATGCTCGCCCTCCTCGATCACCTGCGCGATCCGTCGCGTCCGCTCCTGCGCACGTTCGTGCGCGACGGCGGCGAGGTCGTCCTGCGCACGACCGATACGCTCCACGACGTCCCCGCCGCCGCCGCGGGCACGCCGACCTACGCCGGGCTGCCGCTCGATCGCTACCTCTCCGTGGTCGAGCTGCTCAACCCGATGCACCGGCTGTGGTCCGACGGGCGCTGGAACAAGATCACCGTGGCGCACGGCTGCTACTGGAAGAAGTGCAGCTTCTGCGACGTCACGCTCGACTACATCGGCCGCTACGATCCGGTGGCCGCCGACGTGCTCGTCGATCGCATCGAGGCGATCGTCGCCGAGACCGGGCAGACCGGCTTCCACCTCGTCGACGAGGCGGCGCCGCCCGGCGGCCTGCGCGCGCTCGCCGAGCGCCTCATCGCGCGCGGCGTCACGATCACGTGGTGGGGCAACATCCGCTTCGAGAAGACGTTCACGCCGGCCCTGTGCGCGCTGCTCGCGCGCGCCGGCTGCGTCGCCGTCTCCGGCGGCCTCGAGGTCGCGTCCGATCGCCTGCTCGCGCTCATGAAGAAGGGCGTCACCGTCGAGCAGGTCGCGCGCGTCACCCGCGCCTTCACCGACGCCGGCATCATGGTCCACGCCTACCTCATGTACGGCTTCCCCACGGAGACCGAGCAGGAGACGATCGACAGCCTCGAGCGCGTGCGCCAGCTCTTCGAGGCCGGGTGCCTGCAGTCGGCGTTCTGGCACCGCTTCGCGGCGACGACGCACAGCCCGATCGGCCACCGCCCCGATCTCTTCGGCATCCGGCTGGCGCGCCCGCGCGACGTCACGTTCGCCGAGAACGAGCTGCCGTTCACCGATCCCACCGGCGTCGACCACGACCGGCTCGGCGCCGGGCTGCGCAAGGCGCTCTACAACTACATGCACGGGCTCGGCCTCGACGTCGACGTGCGGCGCTGGTTCGACGGCGGCGGCAAGAAGGTGCCGGCGGCGAAGGTGCCGCGCGACCTCGTCGCCCGCGCGCTCGACGGCTGATCGACCAGGCGAACTGATCAGGCAAGGAGCTTCAGCGGCGCCATGCGCCTGCGATTCCGCGGGGTCCGGCGTGGCATCCCGGTTGCTCAGGTACGGCGCCATGAACAAGCTCGTCGTCTCCGCCGCCCTCCTCTCCACCCTCACCGCCGCCGCCGCCGCCCCCGACGCCCACGCCGACGTGGCGAGTGATCGTGTCCTCCTCGTCACCGGCTCCGCCTACGGCTGCACCGGCGCGACCGGCTTCAAGCGGCTGCGCCAGGATCCCGACGGCGGCACCGTGACCGAGAGCGCCGAGTTCCAGGTCCCGAGCGGGTACTACCTCGACATCTCGAGCGTCGAGTACACGACGCCGTACTCGACGCCCTGGGCGATGAGCTACGTGCAGTCGCTCGACCTCAACATCCGACGTCGCGCGGGCACCGGCTCGTCGCACGTGTTCTCGGCCCGCTACCAGAACCGCACGGTCTACGCGGGCGGCGCGTCGTTCGACGTGACCAACGAGTACGTCGCGCCCGGCGCGGAGACGTACGTGGCGACGCTCCCCGACGGTCCGCTCATGGGCACCGGCGGCCGCCTCTGCGTCAGCGCCGCGTCGAACTTCTGGGTCTTCGGCGGCAGCGTGCGCGTGCGCGGGCGGCTCATCCCGACCGGTTCGCCCGTGATCAACCCGCCCCCGCCGATCAACACGTTCTGAGTGTACGCTCGGCGGATGATGACCCCGACGCGCGCCACGCTCCTCTGCGTCATCCTCGCCGCCGGGTGCGGCGGCAAGCCCGCCCCGGCCGCGACCACGCCCGGCGATCAGGGCAGCGCCGACGACTGCGAGCCCGGCCGCTGCCTCGCCGAGGTCTCGGCGCGCGTCAACGACCGGCGTGACCTGGCTCGCGCCTGCTACGACGAGGGGCAGAAGCGCATCCCCGAGCTCCAGGGGCGGCTCATCATCAACTACGAGATCGATCCCGACGGCGTGGTCGTCGACGCATCACAGAGCGCGCAGGACGAGCAGATCATGGACGAGCAGGTGGTCGCGTGCGTGGAGGACGTGATCCGCAACATCAAGTTCCCGAAGTCGCAGCGCGGCAAGCGCACGCGCGCGTTCCATCGCTACGAGTTCAACCCGAACCCGCACTGACGGTGTCAGCCACCGACGACCGGGGACGGTGTCAGCCACCGACGACCGGGGACGGTGTCAGCCACCGACGACGGACGGGAGCGGCGCGGCGAGGTCGTCCTGGTAGCGGGTCGCCAGGTCGACCCTGCCCAGGTGGGGGGTCGGGCGGTCGGCGCGGCGGGCGAGCGCAAACCGGGCGCCGAGGTCGAAGCGGCGGACGAGGTAGTCGGCCAGCTCGGGGCGCGAGACCGTGCGCGTCGCCGTGATGTGGCGGACGCCGGTGACGTCCGAGCGCGCGATCGCCCAGACCCGGCGGGCGGCGTCGGTGGCCCACACCGCCGAGCGGTGCTCGTCGGCGACGACGGTCATGGGCAGGCCCCGCTCGTGGCGGTGGCGTAACCAGTCGAGGTGCCCGATGCGCCCGGTCGCCGACGGGCCGATCCACAGGCCGGCGCGCACGACGACGGTGTTCGCGCGCGCGAGGACGTGCGCCTCGGCGGCCACGCGCGTCCGGCCGTAGACGCTGATCGGCGCCGTCGGCGAGGCCTCGTCGTACGGCCCCGCGTCGCCGCCGAACACGTGGTCGCTCGAGCAGTGCACGAGCCGCACCTCGGGCGGCGCGTGCTCGCAGAGGAGCCGCGTGCCCACGACGTTCACCTCCCAGGCGAAGTCGGGGGAGCGCTCGCACGTCTCCACGTCGCACACGCCCGCGCAGTTAATTATGAGGGACGGCCGTGCGCGCGCGAACAGATCGCGCACCGCGGCCTCGTCGTCGAGGTCGATCGCGTGGCTGACACCGTCGGGGAGGCGGCGGGTCGAGGCGTTGCAGAAGCCGACGGTGTCGCCGGCGCGCTCGCGCCAGATCGACCAGCCCAGCATCGAGCCGGCGCCGAACAGGAAGGTCACCACGACGGTCGGAGTATGCGTGATCCGCGGCGCGTCCGGAATCCGGCCGCGCGCGTCCGGCAGGCCGGACGGTGTCCGGAAACCGGACGTCTCACCCGAAGGAGTTTCGCGCACCTCGCGGTGGCGCGCGGCGTGCACCGGGCTCGCGCATGACCAGCACCCTCCGTCCCCACCCCACCGCCGAGCTCGCCGCGATCGCCGGCACCCACGCCGACTGTCCCGAGTGCCAGGCCGCGATCGCGCGCGGCGAGCAGCCGATCCTGATGACCGCCGCCGAGATCATGAACGCCCTCACCCGCCCGCAGCGCCGCCGCCTCGGCCGCGAGCTCGCCCGAGCGCAACGCCGCGCCGCGCGCGTGGCGGCGCGCGCCGGAGCCGGGCGGTGATCTCGTCAGTCCAGCTCGAACGGCGGGATCAGGCGCCCGTCGACGTCGGTGAAGCCGTACTCGCGCGCCAGGTCACCGACCTGGTACACGCCCCCGGTGCGGCGGAAGACGTCGGGGTCGGCCGCGAGCGCGGCGACCGCCCGGCCGACGTAGCGCGGCGACTCGGTGCGC
>DDTA01000234.1 GCA_002344285.1 Myxococcales bacterium UBA2376 | reverse complement strand
GCATGCCTAACCGGTTGCCCCACCGCTCCGCCCTCGCTACCCTCCGCGGAGCCGCATTCCAGCGGCGTCTCGGAGGTCGGTCATGCGCACAGTCTGGAGTGACGTTCGTTCTTGGGTTGTCAGTACGGTTCTCACAACACTTCTCGCGGAAGCGGCGCGACTTTTCGGGGTGACCGGGCGCATGCAACTGATTCATACGGTGGTCTGGTACACATGGTTGGCCTTCGTGGTCGCTTGGGGGGTGTGGCTCTGGCGCAGGCAGACGCAGAGAAGTCTCGAAGAGGCGGAAGCCGTGAAGCGCGCCGAGACCGCGGAGGAAGAGAACGACCGGGTTCGGCGTCTGTACGTCGGCCGCGCCTTTCGTTACGAGTTCGAGAACGGCGATGGCAAGAGGACGGTGAGCATCGAGAACGTGAGCCCATACCCAGCAACGTGGCAAGTTGACGGGTTGCCGCACGGCGCAACGGCGTCGGTGACCACGGCGCAGGAGACCGAGCCGGGAGCCAAGTTGAGGGTGACGCTGCGAGGGATGCCGCCACGTTCGACGTGCACGTTCATCGAGAACGGACGAGAGCGAGAGGCGTACACGATCGCGGGGTTCGATCAGTGACGACCACCTTCCCCACCTCGTTCCCGCAGTTCGCGCGGCAGTTCGCGTCGGAAGACGCATGCTGGGACTTCCTCGTGAAGACGCGTTGGCCAGACGGGTTCGTCTGCCCGAAGTGCGGCGCGGGCCAGCGGGCTTTCCTCGCCTCGCGTCGCCTTTTCCGGTGCGCGAACCGCCACCAGATCAGCGTGACGGCAGGCACGAGCCTTCACCGGACGAAGATCCCGTTGCAGACGTGGTTCTACGCGGCGTGGCTCGTGTGCACGATGAAGCCTGGCGTGTCGGCCCTCCAGTTCCAGCGTCAGCTCGGGCTGTCGCGGTACGAGACCACGTGGATGATGCTCCACAAGTTTCGCGCCGCGCTGTTCAACCCGGAGCGGCACAAGCTGTCAGGAGAGATCGAAGTCGACGAGAAGTACGTCGGCGGTCGTGAGTCAGTGCCCGGGCGCGGCGCGAAGACGAAGACGCTGGTCGCCAGCGCGGTCGAAGTGCACCGCTGGACGGACAAGAAGGGGAAGGCGCACGCCAAGGCGGGCCGGTGCCGGTTGCAGGTCATACCGAACAGTCGAGCGGAAACCCTGCTCGACTTCATCACGAGGAACGCGGAGGTGGGCTCCACGATTGTCAGCGACGGCCTATCCTCCTACGAGGGCGTGCGGCGGCTCGGCTACCACCACAACGTGGTGGTGGCGTCGCGCACAGCCGACCCGTTGCCGGTGGTCGGGCGCGTTCACTCCAACCTCGACTCGTGGCTGATCGGCACGCACAAGCGGGCCGTGCGGCGCCAGCACCTGCAAGCCTACCTGAACGAGTACACGTTCCGGTTCAACCGCCGCGCCGACCCGTGGTTCATCTTCCGTGCCGCGCTCGGCTTCGCGATGCAGAACAGGGCTGCGGCGACGTACGACGGAATCGAGAAGCACGGGTGGCGTCACCCGAACCCGGACGGTGCGGCTACGGTCGCCGTTCCAGACGTAGAGCCGTGGGGCGACGGGTGCTCGGCGTTCCCGCCGCGGTTGCTCGATGCCGACCGGCGCAACTCGCCCGGAGAAGGTTGATGAGGTAGCCTCTCGCGGTCCCGCAGTCGGCGGGGTCCCGATACGGAGAGGTCATGGTCGCAGAGAAGCTCGCAGTGGACGTCGCGGTTGTGGCGGTCAGGAAGGGTCCCATGTGGATAGCTGGAGCAGTCGTGTTCGGGTTCGGGGTCGCCGTCCAATACAACATCCTGCTGGCAGGTCGCTCGCCGTGGATCGGCATCGTCCTGACTGCGCTCGGTGCCGCGGTGTTCTTCGTTGCGGTGGTGAAGTGGTTTGACGGTCTTATGGAGGCCGAATATGAGCGCATGATCGCTGCGGCGCAGAGCAAGGCTGAGGAGCGGGTGGTGACCGCGGAGGCGAAGGCGGCGCATGCGGAAGCGAAGGCGGCGCATGCGGAAGCGAAGGCGGCGCATGCGGAAGCGAAGGCGGCGAACATGCGTCAGCGCGCGGACGATGCTGAAGCTGGACAGCGAAAATCCGAGGAGGAGTGCGCTGGCCTCCGCGCCGAGTTGCAGGCGCTCCGCGCGCAAACAGGGGGCTGAGATGGTGAGGCAACCGGTTAGGCATGTCGGCTGAAGTTCAGGGGCACGTGTCTGCGGGACCCGCGCAATCCGGTCGAGCACCAGCGCGCACACTCCACGTGCGACGCGTACAGCGAGCGCCCGGAGGGGGGCGTGCTGCACAACGTTCTGTCGTACCAGGAAAAGGAGCGAGGGCGATTGGTCGAGCGCTTGAGTGCGCTCGCTCGCCAGTACGAGCAGGAGAAGGCGGAACATGGCCAGTGTCGACGATCGTCCCGACACGCGCTTTTCCGGACTTCTGGTCGCCGCACCTTCCCCTCGATCGTGACGTCGCCTCGGACCCGCCACAGCGACGTCTCGGGTCGCCGCCTGCCACCGTCGCCGCGGTGACGCCGCCGCCGCGGTAGCGGCGCGGCGCAGCCGCAAGTCCGAGAGGCGCGAAGCGCCGCGAGGCTCGTCGGCGACCGTCCGGTCCACGTCCGGGCGTCGCCCTGGCGGGTACCGGCGCGCTGCGGCGCGGGGGCGGCCGCAGGCCGCCACCGCCCGTCGCTCCAGGAATTCGCCTTTGATGTCGGCAGGCTGCAAACGACGAAGCGCCGGGCGACAAGGGGTCACAACCTTGCCCGGCGCTTCTGCAACCGACGTTGCCGTCGTTCTTCGGCCCTTGTGCCAACGTTGCGACGGCACGTCCAGTTTCTCGCGATCGACCCCATGCATGCAGCGCCGGATGCAGCGACGCCGCCACAGCCCCACGACGCCGCGAGCGCACTGCTGATCCGCACGTGCCGCAGTTGCGGCGTGCGCTTCCATCTCTGCGTCAGCTGCTTCCGCGGCCACCACTACTGCGCCGAGCCGTGTCGCCTGCTGGCGCGGCTCGCGACCTCCGCGAAGGCTCGCCGGCGATGGCGCCGGTCCGAGGCGGGCCGTGCGCGACGCGCCGAGCAGGCGCGACGGCACAGGGCCCGGCGGCGCGCGCGCTCGGCCGAGAATCGACCACCGACGTACGATTCCGTGGGTCATCACGGTTCCCACAAGATCCACCTGCTCGATGATGGGCCAAGCTCGGCGGCGGACGGTCCGGCGCCGGGCGAATCGACCCCGCTCACGGAGCAGAACGATGTTCAGGCCCTTCCTCTGGTTCGCACCTCCACCGCCCTCGCCGTCGCCGTCGCGGCCGGCGCCATCGCCCCAGCCGTGCGCTTCTGCGCGCGCTGCGGCTGCGCCTCGTCCCACCGGCTCTCGCTCGCCGATCACCTCGCCGCCCGCGACGCTGCCCGCGACGAGCGTCGCGCACGCCGCACGCGCCGACCGCGCCAGCCGCGAGGTCCGTCATGACTGACGCCACGCGCGAGGCCGAGATCCGACGCCTCTTCTACCGCGAGCACTGGAAGATCGGCACCATCGCCGCGCAGCTCGGCGTGCACCACGACACCGTGGTGCGGGCGCTCAATCGGCCGGCAGCGCCTGTCGCGCCGGCGCCGCGTGCCTGGGGCGTCGACGCGTACCTGCCCGCCGTCGCCGACATCCTGCAACGGTACCCGAGCCTGACCGCGACGCGGCTGCACCAGATGATCCGCGAGCGCGGCTACAGCGGCGGCGTGACCCAGCTGCGCCGCGCCGTCGTCCACCACAAGCTGCGTCCCGAGCGCAAACCCGACGTCTTCGCCACCCGCGTCCCGCTGCCGGCCGACGAGGCGCAGGTCGACTGGGCGACGCTCGGCAAGGTCCGCGTCGGCCGCACGGAGCGGCATGTGTACGCGCTCCTGGTCGTGCTCCCGTACAGCCGTGACTGCTTCGTCGGTTTCTACCACGACATGAAGCTCGCCACGCTGATCGAGGCTCACGTCGACGCCTTCGAGCTGTTTGGCGGCGTGCCCCGCCGCATCCTGTACGACAACATGAAGACCGCCGTCGTCGACCGGGTCGGCGACGCCGTGCGCTACCACCCGACGCTGCTGGCGCTGTCGGACTACTACGGTTTCGAGCCGGTGGCGTGCCGTCCGCGGCGCCCCAACGAGAAGGGCAACGTGGAGCGGCGCGTCCGCGATCTGCGCGACTCCATGCTCGCGGGCACGTCGTACGCCGCGCGCGGCCAGTACATCGACGCATTCGCGAAGTGGCGGACCGAGGTCCTTCACACACGGGCGCACAGCCGCGCGGGCGCGGAGACGGTCGGCGACGCCGCGGCGCGCGAGCGCTCGCTGCTGCTCCCGCTGCCGCGCGAGCCCTTCGCCGCATTCCCGCTCCAGGGCATGCGCGTCGGCAAGCAAGCGTGGCTTACGCTCGACACGAACCGCTACTCGGTGCCGCCGCGCTACGTCGGCAAGACCGTCTCCATGCTTGCCACGCACGACCGCGTCTGCGTCCTCGACAACGACAAGGTCGTGTGCACGCACAAGCGCAGCTGGGACAAACATGGAGACCACCAGCTCGACGAGCACGCGAAGCAGATCCGCGAGCTGCGCCCGCGCAGCCGCGAGCACGCCGGCCGGGCCCGTCTGATCACCGCCTGCCCGAGCGCGGCGCAGCTGCTCCAACGCCTGATCGAAGAGGATGAGCCGACCGCTCACCACACGCGCGTGCTCAACCAGCTGGTCGAGACACACGGCGCCGAAGCCGTGCAGGGCGCCATCGCACAAGCCATTGAGCGCGGCACGCCCAGGGCCGCCTCCGTGCGCATGCTGCTGCTGGGCGGTGGCAAGGCGACGGGAGCGGCGCTCGCGGCCCCGATCGCGCTGCCCGCGCACATCGCCGACATGGACCACACACGAACCACACACAACCTCGGAGACTACGATGCCTGCACCACTCCCCGCCGCCGCTGAGGCGGCCGACCTGAGCGCGCGTCTGCTCGAACTCGGCTGGCACGGCGCCGCACGCGCCCTGCCGGATCTCGTCCAGAGCATCCGGTCGCCGCGCGCCGCGCTGCAACTGCTCGAGCGACTCGCCGACGAGGAATCGCAGCAACGCGCCGCCCGAAGCCTCGACCGCCGCCAGCGACGCGCGCACATCGGCGCCTTCAAGTCCATCGCGGACTTCGACTGGAACTGGCCGACGGCGATCGACCGCGCCCGCCTCGAGGCCGCACTCCAGCTGCGCTTCGTCGAGCCCGGCGACAACGTCGTCGTGGTCGGCAGCCACGGCCTCGGCAAGACCACGCTCATGCGAAACATCGCCCACAACGCGGTGCTCGCGGGCCACACGGTGTGCGTCACGACGGCGCAGAAGATGCTGCACGACCTCTCGTCCATCGACTCGCCGTCGCGGCTGCGGCTCGCGCTCGGCCAGCTCGCCGCCTTCGATGTCCTGTGCATCGACGAGCTCGGCTACCTCTCGTACTCCGAGCGCGCGGCCGACCTCTTCTACGACCTCGTGAACCGGCGCTACGACGCCCGCCGGTCGATCGTCATTTCGACGAACCTCGCCTTCAAGCAATGGTGGACGGTCTTCCCGAACGCCACGTGCGCCGGAGCGATCATCGAGCGGCTCGTGCACCGCGCCGACGTCGTCACGATCGACGGGCTGTCGTGGCGCCTCAAGGAAGCGGCCGAGCGTGCTGGCGCGCTCCCGCTCGGCGCCACCCGGAAGGACTTCGAGGACCTGCGCAGCCGCGACAACGCGACCGCATCGGCGCCCGATCTCGTCGACGACGCGCAGGAGGACACATGATCACCGGCATCGGGCGCCTCACCCCCAGCCAGGCCGAGGCCGTCGCGCGCGTCCTCGAAGCCATCCTGGTCGACCTCGCCGAGCAGCACGGCCTCGAAGTAGCGCGCCTCCAGCGCCGACGCAGCCAGCAACGGCGCCGGAAGAACGCCGCCGCGCCCGCCCAGGAAAGCCTCGACCTCGACATCTTCTGAGCCAAGGGCCCGGGCGGCAAGGCCGCCCGGGCCGGCAGGCGACGACACGATCGAGCCCCCCCGAGGCGACACGAAGCTCGGATTTCCGCGGATCGGCGCGATCGTCAACA
>DDTA01000260.1:4729-19391 GCA_002344285.1 Myxococcales bacterium UBA2376 | reverse complement strand
GGCGAGGAGACGGCGCTGCTCAACTCGCTCGAGGGTGAGCGCGGCCAGCCCCGCCTCAAGCCGCCGTTCCCGGCGGTGAAGGGCCTGTTCGGCAACCCGACGATCGTGAACAACGTCGAGACGCTGATGAACGTGCCGTTCATCGTCGACAAGGGCGGCGCGTGGTTCGCCGAGCTCGGCGTCGGCCGCTCGGGCGGGACGCGCACCGTGTGCGTCTCGGGCCACGTCAACAAGCCCGGCGTCTACGAGCTGCCGATGTCGATCACGATGCGCGAGCTCATCGACGACGTCGCCGGCGGCGTGTGGAAGGGCCGCAAGGTCAAGGCCGTCATCCCCGGCGGCACCTCGATGCCGCCGCTCGACGAGAGCGAGCTCGACGTGCTCTGCGAGTTCGACGCGCTCATGACCGACGAGCGCATCAAGCCGGTCGAGGTCCTCCCTGGCCAGCTCTTCGACATGGGCGGCGGCCGCAACCTGCGCACGATGGCGGGCTCGGGCGGCGTCGTCGTCATGGACGACGAGACCGACATCCCGATGGCGGTCTGGCGCATCATGAAGTTCTACGCCCACGAGTCGTGCGGCCAGTGCACCCCCTGTCGCGAGGGCACCGGCTGGCTCGAGAAGGTCGCGCGCCGCGTGGCGCACGGCGAGGGCAAGCCCGGCGACATCGATCTGATGGCGACGATCGCCCACGGCATCGCCGGCAACACGATCTGCGCCCTCGGTGAGGCGGCCGCCTGGCCGATGATGGGCTTCATCACCAAGTTCCGCGGCGACTTCCTCGCGAAGATCAAGGGAGCCGCGGCATGAGCATGCGCGTCCTCATCTACGTCCTGACGTTCGCGTTCGCCTTCGCGGGCCTGAGCACGCTCGCCGCGACCAGCGCGGCGGCGCAGCCGGTGCCGGCGCAGGTCAAGCCGCCGCCGCGCTCGGCGACCCCGGCGGGCAAGGGCGTCCCCGATCGCGATGTCGTGACCAAGCAGGCCGACGCCGGCGTGCCCAAGCCGGGCAAGCCCAAGGCGTCGACGGGGATGGCGCTCGCCTTCTGGCTGTTCGCCTTCATGACGGTCGGCGGCTCGATCTTCGTCCTCACCCGCAAGAACCTCATCGCCGCGGTGATGGGCATGGTCGGCACGTTCTTCGCGCTGGCCGCGCTCTACATGATGCTCTACGCGCACTTCCTGGCGATCATCCAGATGCTGGTCTACGCCGGCGCGATCATGGTGCTGTTCGTCTTCGTCATCATGATCCTCAACAAGCCCGAGGACGAGCCCTACGCCAAGCCGGGCAAGGCGGGCAAGGCGCTGGCCGGCGTGGCCATGCTGTACCTCCTCTACCGCCTGGCCACGGTGCTCCTCTCGGTCGACACCACGGTGACCGCGCCGCAGCTCGCGGCCCCCGCCGACACGGCGCAGGGGTACGACTGGGGCTCGACCGCGTCGGTCGGCTGGAACCTCTTCACCGAGTACATCTTCCCGTTCGAGGCCGTGTCGATCCTGCTCCTGGTCGCGGTCGTCGGCTCGATCGCCATCGCCCGTCCGCTCAAGGACGACGCCGAACAGTTGAACGAGCTGCCCCCCGCCGAAGGAGGCGCGTGACGCCATGCTGATGAACGTCGGCTACGGCCACTTCCTCGTGCTCGCCGCGGTGCTGTTCGGCATCGGCACCGCCGGCGTCCTCCTGCGCAAGAACGTGCTCATCATCATGATGAGCATCGAGCTGCAGCTCAACGCCGCCAACCTGACCATCCTGACGTTCGCCCGTATGCACGGCGACGTCGGCGGTCACTCCTTCGCGATGGTGGTCATCGCGGTCGCCGCGGCGGAGGTCGCGGTCGGCCTCGCGATCGTCGTCGCCATCTTCCGAGGTCGGCGCCACGTCGACGTCGACAAGCTGAACCTCCTCAAGCACTAGGCGGCAGCGCTCCATGGAAGCCTCCAGCAACGCGATCAACTTCCTGTGGGTGGTGCCGGCGCTGCCGCTCATCGGCGCGTTCATCAACCTGACGCTCGGCCGCAAGCTGTCGCGTCAGACGGTCCACTTCATCGCGGTCGCGGCGATCGCGGCGTCCTTCTTCACGGCGGCGTGGCTGTGCATCGGCCCGCTGCGCGAGGCCTACAAGGCGTACAAGGCCGGCAACCTCGGCTCGATCTTCGAGCTGAAGGAGCACCTCTACACCTGGATCGAGGTCGGCAACTTCAAGGTCGAGCTCGCGTTCCGCCTCGACCCGCTGTCGAGCGTGATGACGCTCATCGTCACGTTCTGCTCGACGCTCATCCACCTGTACTCGACCGGGTACATGGAGCACGAGAAGCGCTACGCGGCGTACTTCGGCTACCTGAACCTGTTCACCGGCGCGATGCTCATCCTGGTGCTCGGCGCCAACATGCCGGTGATGTTCATCGGCTGGGAGGGCGTCGGCCTCTGCAGCTACCTGCTCATCGGCTTCTGGTTCGAGAACGAGGCGTACGCCACGGCCGGCCGCAAGGCGTTCGTGGTCAACCGCATCGGCGACTGCGCGTTCCTCCTCGGCATGTTCCTCCTCTACTGGGCCACGCAGGGGATCGACGGCGGTACGTCGCTCGACTTCACCGCGCTGCGGCTGGTGGGCGAGAGCCAGCCCGAGGTCTACGAGCAGGTGTTCTGGGGTCGCGAGCGGCTCGCCGCGGCGGCCTGCGTGTTGCTCTTCATCGGCGCCGCCGGCAAGTCGGCGCAGATCCCGCTCTACGTCTGGCTGCCGGACGCGATGGCCGGCCCCACGCCGGTCTCGGCGCTCATCCACGCGGCCACCATGGTCACCGCCGGCGTCTACATGGTCGCCCGCATGTCGTGGGTGTTCGCGCACTCCACCACGGCCATGGCGGTCGTCGCCATCACCGGCGCGCTGACGGCCCTGGCCGCGGCGTTCATGGCGTTCGCCCAGACCGATCTCAAGAAGGTGCTGGCCTACTCGACGGTGAGCCAGCTCGGCTTCATGTTCGTCGGCGTCGGCACCGGCAACTGGACCGCGGCGATCTTCCACCTCGGGACGCACGCCTTCTTCAAGGCCGGCCTCTTCCTCGGCGCCGGCAGCGTCATGCACGGCATGGAGGGCTCGGGCGACATCCGCATCATGGGCGGGCTCAAGAAGTACCTGCCGTGGACGCGGCTCTGCTTCCTCGTCTACTGCCTCGCCATCGCCGGCTTCCCGCTGACGTCGGGCTTCTTCTCCAAGGACTCGATCCTCGCCGGCGCCTGGGCCTCCCACCACGAGGGCTGGCCGCCGTTCCTGGGCAAGGCCCTCTGGGGCACGCTGATCGTCGCGGCGCTGGGCACGGCGTTCTACATGTGGCGCCTCTACTTCCTCGTGTTCGAGGGGCCGTACCGCGGCAAGGAGCAGGTCGCGCACCCGCACGAGTCGCCGTGGAACATGGTCGGCCCGCTGGTCGTGCTCGCGGTCCTCGCCGCGGGCGTCGGCTACATCGGCATGCCGCACGTGTTCGGCCATCCGCCGGGCTCGTCGTTCCTGCCCGACTGGCTCGCGCACTCGGTCAAGCCCGTCTTCCACGGCGAGCAGGGCATCCAGGTGCTGCCGCACCTCTCGGTGTCGACCGAGTGGATCCTCATGGGCTGCGCCACCGCCGCCGGCCTCCTCGGCATCGGCCTCGCCGCGTACTTCTACCGGAAGGGGCCGTCGCCCGCGATCGAGCGCTGGACCGCCGACGGCGCCGGCAAGGGCCTGTACGACGCGTCGTACAACAAGCTCTGGGTCGACGAGCTCTACGACGCCGTCATCGTCCGGCCGTTCCGCTTCCTCGCCCGCGGCCTGTTCGAGATCGTCGATCGCTTCATGATCGACACCGTCCTGGTCAACGGCGTCGGCTTCGCGGTGCAGACGTTCTCGCGCGTGTCGCGCTGGATCCAGAACGGCATGGTGCAGCGCTACCTCGTCGGCATCGTCATCGGCGCCGCCGCCATCTTCCTGTGGACGTCGCGCGCCGACGAGCCGAGCTTCACGTGGCGGGCGGTCCCCGCCGGCGTCGAGTTCACCGCCAAGCCCGGCCATGGTCTGCGCAAGGACTCGATCGTGAAGTGGGACTTCGACGGTGACGGTCAGCCCGACCCCGACACGACCGGCCTGGTGGTCGTGAAGCGGCGCGGCGAGATCGCCAGCCGCGTCACGCTCTTCATCGCCGACCCGGTCTGGGGCAAGAAGGCCCCCGACGGCCAGCCCAAGGAGTGGCGCAAGGTGACCCGCAAGGTCGACCTGCCCGCCGTGGTCTCGGCGATCGACACGTCCGGCGCCGCCGCCGGCTCCACCGCCGGCGCCGCGGGAGGTACGCCATGAACAACGGCGCCTGGGTCCTGCCCCTCATCCTCGGGCTGCCGCTCGTCGGCGCCCTGTTCGCGATGTGCACGCCGCGCGGCGAGCACGCGGTCGCGCGCGGCATCGGCCTCGCGACCTCGACGATCACGTTCATCGTCTCGCTGTTCGCGCTCACCTACTTCGACCGCAACGCGGCCGGCTACCAGATGGTGACCGACGCGTCGTGGATCCCCGGCCTCGGCGTCCGGTTCAAGACCGGCCTCGACGGGATCACGCTCTGGCTCGTCCTGCTCACCACGTTCCTCACGCCGCTGACGCTGCTCGGCGCGACCAAGTCGATCGAGAAGAACGTGCGCGAGTTCGTCGCCGCCATGCTCGTCCTCGAGACCGGCATGATCGGCGCGTTCATCGCGGTCGACGCCTTCCTCTTCTACGTGATGTGGGAGGTGATGCTCATCCCGATGTACCTGCTCATCGGCATCTGGGGTGGGCAGCGCCGCATCTACGCGTCGATCAAGTTCGTCATCTACACGATGGTGGGCTCGCTGCTCATGCTGGTCGCCATCTTCTACGTCTACGTGAGCTACGCCGACGTGACCGGCGTGTACACGACCGACCTCGAGAAGCTGCAGACCCTGGTGCTGCCGCACAAGGCGCAGGTCTGGTGCTTCGCGGCGTTCGCGCTGGCCTTCTGCATCAAGATCCCGCTCTTCCCGCTGCACACCTGGTTGCCCGACGCCCACGTCGAGGCGCCCACGCCCGGCTCGGTCATCCTCGCCGGCGTGCTCCTCAAGCTCGGCATCTTCGGCCTCATCCGCTGGGCGATGCCACTCTTCCCCTACGGCGCGTCGGTGCTGGCGCCCTACATCGCGATCCTCGCCGTGGTCGGCATCGTCTACGGCGCGCTCGTGGCGTACGCCCAGGACGACGTGAAGAAGCTGGTCGCGTATTCGTCGGTCTCGCACCTCGGGTTCTGCGCGCTCGGCCTGTTCGCGCTCACGCCCGCCGGCATCGAGGGCTCGATCTACGCGATGCTCTCGCACGGCCTCACCACGGGCGGCCTGTTCCTCGGCATCGGCGTCCTCTACGAGCGGCGCCACACCCGCCGCCTCGCCGAGTACGGCGGGCTGTGGAAGCAGATGCCGGTCTTCAGCGCGCTCTACCTCATCATCGTGATGGGCTCGGCGGGCCTGCCCGGGCTCTCCGGCTTCATCGGCGAGTTCCTGGCCCTCTTCGGCACCTTCAACGCCGCCGACACCTTCCCCGAGGGTTACCCGACGTACCTGCCGCACCCGCGGCTGCTCGGCGCCATCGCGGCGACCGGCGTGATCGTCGGCGCGGTCTACCTGCTCTTCATGTTCCAGAAGGTGTTCTTCGGGCCGCTCGACAAGGCCCGCAACGGTGCGCTGCCCGATCTCACGGTGCGCGAGAAGACCGTGTTCATCCCGCTCGTCGTCTTCATCTTCGTCATGGGCGTGTTCCCGCGCCCGTTCCTCAAGCGCATGGAGCCGTCGGTGAACAAGTTCCTCGGCGAGTACCACGCGAAGCTCGCGGAGGGCGACGGCCCGGCCCGGCTCGTCAGCGACGAGATGCCCGGCCGCGCGCGCATGGCGATCGAGCGCATCCGTCGCGGCGGCGGCATGACCGCGGCGCCCGGCGCCGACACGGCGCCGACCGTCCAGCCGATCGCGCAGCCCCCGGGAGGTCACTGACATGCAGTTCGCGACCGGCGATCTCCTCTACATCGCCCCGTTCCTCGTCCTGGCGCTGAGCGGCATCCTGCTCGTCCTCGCCGAGGCCTTCTACACCGGCAAGGACCGCACGGCCCTGGCCGCGCTCACCGTCGCGGGTGCGCTGGCGGCGACCGTCACCTCGGTCGCCCTCTACCGCCACATGGGCGCGGGCCAGTCGCGGCTGCTCCTCGACGGGATGCTCGTCGCCGACCGCACGGGCTACGTGCTCACGGGGCTGTTCGGCGTGGTCACCGCGCTCGCCGCGCTCCTCGCGCCCGCGCACCAGCGCGCGCACGGCTGGGTCATCGGCGAGTACTACGGCATCCTGCTCCTCGCGGCCGCCGGCATGGTGATGCTCGCGCAGGCGGCGAACCTGGTCACCGTCTTCCTCGGCGTCGAGACGATGTCGATCGGCGTGTACGTCATGACCGCGCTCCGCCGGCGCTCGAGGCGCGGCAACGAGGCGGCGATCAAGTACTTCCTCGTCGGCGCGTTCGCGACCGGCTTCCTGCTCTACGGCATGGCCCTCGTCTACGGCGCGGTCGGCACCACGAGCCTGGTGCAGATCCAGGAGCGCCTGCAGAGCGGCAACCTGGGCCTGCTCACCGTCGGCTCGTTCCTGCTCATCGCGGCGTTCGCGTTCAAGATCGCGGCGGTGCCGTTCCACATGTGGGCGCCCGACGCGTACGAGGGCGCGCCCACGCCCGTCACGGCCTTCATGGCGGCGGCGGTGAAGGCCGCCGCGTTCGCGGCCATGATGCGTGTCTTCGGCCAGTACATGGGCGGCGACAAGCTGCCCTACGGCGTCATCGGCTGGGCCTCGCCGATGGTCGTGCTGGCGGCGATCACGATCACCGTCGGCAAC
This sequence comes from Myxococcales bacterium UBA2376, assembly GCA_002344285.1. Lineage (GTDB taxonomy): Bacteria > Myxococcota_A > Polyangia > Haliangiales > Haliangiaceae > UBA2376. The sequence continues at coordinate 12,487 of DDTA01000260.1, read as the reverse complement.
ATCGCCGCCGTCCGCCAGGACAACATCAAGCGGATGCTGGCGTACTCGTCGATCTCGCACGCCGGCATCCTGCTCGTCGGTCTGTGCGCGATGGGCCTGGGCTCGGCGTCGGGCAAGGCGTCCCTGGTCTACTACCTCATCGCGTACTCGCTCACGACGATGGGCGCGTTCGCGGTGGTCGCGTACGTCGGCAACCAGGCGAACGAGCGCCTCGACATCGACGACTGGGCGGGCCTCGCGTCGCGCCACCCGGGGGCGGCCCTGGCGATGACCGTGCTCCTGCTCTCGCTGGGCGGCATGCCGCCCACCGGCGGCTTCTTCGCCAAGTTCTACGTGTTCAAGAGCGCGATGGACGCGCAGGACCAGCAGCTCCTGTGGCTCACCGCGGTCGGTGTCATCAACTCGGCGATCAGCATCTTCTACTACCTGCGCATCGTCACCTCGATGTACTTCAAGGACGCGCGCAAGGAGATCGCGGTGACCCGCTCGGCCGGGCTGGCGTTCGTGATGGCGGTGTGTCCGCTCGTGATCCTCGAGATGGGCATCTTCCCCAACTGGTGGCTGACGCTCTGACATGCGGCCCGAGCTCCTCGAGCTCGCGAGAGCGGCCGGGCTGGAGCCCTCGTACACCGGGTGGAAGGGCGAGTCGGTCACGGCCTCGGACGAGGCGCTGCTGGCGGTGCTGCGCTCGCTCGGGATCCCGGTGGACGCGGTCGACCGGCTCGACGCGGCCTGGGCGGAGATCGAGCGACGCCGCTGGGACGAGCTCGTGCCGCCGGTCGTGGTGGCCTGGGACGACGCGCCGCTCGCGGTGCCCCTGCGGGTCGCGGCCGAGGACGACGGCGCGTGGGAGCTCGAGGTCACCACCGAGCACGGGCACGTGCACCGGTCCTCGGGCCGTCTCCACGACCTGCCGGCCGGCGGGCACGAGCACCCACCGGGGCTCGGGCGGCGCGCGCACTGCGTGCGCACGGCGATGATGTCGCTCGGCGGCGAGCACGGTTACCACACGCTGCGCTGGCAGGTGCGCGGCGCCCGCGGCGAGAGCCACGTCATCGCGTCGCCGACGCGGGCGTGGGGAGCGCCGGGCGACGTGCCTCGCCGCTGGGGCGTGTTCGCGCCGCTCTACGCGGTGCGCGCGCCGTCGACGGGCGCGACCGGTGACCTCGGCGCCCTGCGCGCGCTGTTCGAGGAGGTCCAGGCGCGTGGCGGCCACTACGTCGCGACGCTGCCGATGCTGGCGGCGTTCCTCGAGGAGCCGTGCCAGCCGAGCCCGTACGCGCCGGCGAGCCGGCTGTTCTGGAACGAGCTCTACCTCGACGTCGAGTCCGACGCCCTGGGTGACCCGGATGACGATCCGTTCGCACGCCCCGACGTGACCTCGATCCGCGAGCGGCTCGCCGCCCTGCCGCTCGTCGATTACCGCGCGCAGTACGCGTGGCGGCGCGCGCTCCTCGACGAGGTCGCCGCCTACCAGTGGCGGAGCCCGCTCGTGCGCGCCGCGGTCGAGCTGCGCGCGCAGGCGAGCGCGCTCGCCGACTACGCCGTCTTCCGCGCGATCGGCGAGGCCCAGCGCGCGCCGTGGCACGCGTGGCCGGCCGCGCTGCGCGATGGCGTGCCGTACGTGGCGTCGCTCGACGACGTGCCGGCCGGCGTCGACCGCGCGCGCGTTCGCACCCACGCGTGGGCGCAGTGGCGCATGGGCGCGCAGCTCGGCGAGCTCAAGCTCGATTTCGGCGACGCGGGCGGCCTCTACCTCGACCTCCCGGTGGGCGTCAGCCGCGACGCCTACGAGGTGTGGCGCCACCGCGAGCTCTTCCTGCTCGACCTTTCGGCCGGCGCGCCACCCGACGCGCTCTTCGTCGGGGGCCAGGACTGGGGGCTGCCGCCGCTCGATCCGCGGGCGCTGCGCGCGACCGGCTATCGCTACCTCGTCGACTGCGTCCGCCACCACATGGATCGCGCCAGCATGCTGCGCATCGATCACGTGATGGGGCTGCACCGCCTCTACTGCGTGCCGCGCGGCTTCGCCGCCACCGACGGCGTCTACGTCCGCTACCGCCCCGAGGAGATCTACGCGGTCTTCGCCCTCGAGTCCCATCGCAACCACTGCGCGCTCGCCGGCGAGGATCTCGGCACCGTCCCCGACGAGGTGCGGCCGGCGATGCGACGCCACGGCGTGGCCAACCTGTTCGTGGGCCAGTTCGCGATGCCCGGTCGTCCCGGCGAGGCGATGGCCGTACCGGCGGCCGATCACGTCGCCAGCCTCAACACCCACGACACGCCGACCTTCGCCGGCTACTGGCGCGGCGCCGACATCGACGACAAGCGCGCGCTCGGCCTCATCGACGACGCCCAGGCCGCCGCCGAGCACGAGGGACGCGCGGGCACACGCGCGGTCCTCGCCGGCCGCGCCGTCGCGGCCGCGGACGACGACGAGGCTTGCGTGGCGGCGATGACGGCCTGCCAGCAGCGGCTCGCCGAGAGCCCGGCGCACATGGTCCTGGTCACGATGGAGGATCTCTGGCTCGAGCCCGCGCCGCAGAACGTGCCGGGCACGAGCGACGAGCGCCCGAACTGGCGCCGGCCGTGGTCGCGTTCGTTCGAGGAGGTCCTCACCGATCCGATGATCGCCGCCGCCCTCTCGGACGTCGCGAGCCGTCGCGAAGGCTGAGCGCGCCTACGCCGGCGGCGCCAGCTCGAAGAAGCGCAGATCGCCGCCGTGGTCGCGGGCCCAGCGGCGGAAGTCGTCGATCGCCGGGTTGCCGTCGAAGCTGTCGGGGTGCACGCCGAGGAGCACGAGCATGCGCGGCATCTCCGGGCCGACGAAGTGGTCGGTCATGAGGCGGGCCTCCGGGTCGTCCCAGATCCGCGCGTCGTCGACGGCGAGCACGAGCTTCTTGCGATCGCCGAGGCGGCGGAACACGCGCCGGAGCGCGCCGAGGGCGTCGTGGACGATGCGCTCCTGCGTCGGCGGCTGCGCCAGCGGCAGGCTGGGGAGCTGGAGCGCGGGGATGCGGCGCAGGGCGGGGAACATGCGCGCGAGCGGCGCCGCGTCGTGGACGAGCGCGTCGATCTCCTCGCGCGGCAGGGCCAGGACGTGCGCGCTCAGGCGGTCGAGGGCCTGGTCGAGGCCCGGGAGCATCGTCTGCACCCGGATGTCGTCGGTGCCAGCGATCACGAGCGCGTCGGGATCGGTCTCGAGCTCGTCGACGAACGCCTCGAGCACGCGCGTCTTGCCGGCGCCGTGCGGCCCGTGGAGCATCGCGACCACCATGTGATCGTGGCTCGCCGCGAGCGCTTCGCGCACCCACGCGAGCGCGCGCGCATCGGCGGGCGGGCGCGGTCGCGTGCTGGCCAGGAGGATCGCGCGGGTCTCCGCCGACGGCTCGGCGCCGAGCGCGGCCAGGACCCCGGCGCCGTCGGGGCGGCGGGCCGGGTCGCGCTGGAGGAGCGCCAGGCAGAGGCGTTCGAGATCGGCGGGGACGTCTTCGGCGACCGACGACGGCGGCGGCGGATCCGCGATGCGCTTCTGCTGGAGCACGTCGATGGCGGCGCCGCCGTAGGGGCGCTTGCCGGTCAACGCCTCGTAGAGCATGACGCCGACGGCGTACCAGTCGGTCGCGGGGCCGACCGGCAGATCCGCCGCCTGCTCCGGGGACATGTACGCGAGCGTGCCGACCGATCCCCCCTCGTGGGTTCGATCGGCGCTGCCGTGCTCGACGACGAGGCCGAAGTCGAGGAGGACGACGCGTCCGCCGCGCTCGACGAGCACGTTGGACGGCTTGAGATCGCGGTGCACCTTGCCGGTCGCGTGGAAGGCGTGGAGCGCGTCGGCGAGCTGGCGGAGCGCCGCTCGCAGGCGCGCCTCGTCCAGGCGACCGGCGCCCACGCCGGCGCGCGGGACCTGGACGGTCGAGTCGGACAGGTCGTCGATCGCCGCGCGCACCGGCTGGTCGCGAACCCACGCGTCGAAGCGCACGCCGTCGACGAGCTCCATCGTGTACATCCACTCGTCGTCGACGACGAAGAGCTCGTGCAGCAACGCGACGTTCGGATGCGCGAAGCCGAGGAGGCTGCGGAACTCGCGCTTGAAGCGGAAGAGGTCGGCGCCGTGCACGCGCCGCAGCGTCTTGAGCGCGACCTCCTCGCCGCGCCGGCGATCGAAGACGCGATAGACCGCGCCGGTGGCGCCGACGCCGAGCTCGCCGCGCATCTCGAACCGCTCCACGTCGCCCTCCGGGGTCGCCGCCATCTCGCGCCGATCTTAGCCGACCTCACCGGGGAGGTCGACGAGCCGGAGATCGCCGCCACGTTCGTCACGCCACCGCTCGAAGTGCGCGAGGAGCGGGTTCCCCGGCACGGCGTCTGGCCGGAGCACCATCAGGAGGAGCACCCGGGGCTCATCGGCGCGGCCGCCCGCGGTGAAGCGCTCGACCATGGGGCCGGCGAGCTCGGGCGGGGGGCCCCGTCCGTTGTCCACGGCGAAGACCAGCGGGCGATCCGCCGCGATGCGCGCGATCAGGCGGCGGAGTGCGTCCACGCCCTCGCGAAAGACCTCGGCGGGCGACGAGGCGCGCCCGGGGAGGGGGGGACCTCGCAGGGCCGGGACGCGGCGCAGGGCGGGGAACACGCGGGCCAGCGGCGCCGCCTCCCGCGCGAGGTCGTCGGCCTCGCGGTGGGGAAGACCGAGGAGGAACGCGCTGAGCTGATCGATCGCCTGGTCGACCGCCGGCATCGGCGTCTGCTCGCGCTCGGTGTCGACCACCGCGAGGACGACGGCATCGGAGGTGGCTCGGAGCTCTTCCACGAACGCCCGGTAGAGCGCCGACTTGCCGCTGCCGTGCGGACCGCGCACGAACACGGCGACGAGGTGGTCGCGGCTCGCGGCGAAGGCCTCGCGCAGCTGGTCGAGCGCCACCGGATCGCAGGTGGTGGGCGTGCCCCTGGCGAGCTCCGCGACGAGCGCCCGGGTCGCCGGCGATGGCTCCGCGCCGAGCGCGGCGAGCACCGCCTCGCCGGTGGGCCTGCGCGCCGGGTCGCGTGCCATGAGCTGGCGGCACAGCTCGGCCAGATCGGCCGGCGCGTCCGCGGGCAGCTCGGGCGGTTCGTCGTTGCGTTGCTTGCGGACGAGCACGTCGTGGAGCGAGCCCCGCAGCGGGCGCTCGCCGGTCAGGGCCTCGTGCAGCATCACCCCGACCGCGTACCAGTCGGTCGGCGGCCCGAGCGGCAGGTCGGCGGCCTGCTCGGGCGACATGTACGCGATGGTCCCGACCGCACCGCCCTCGTGGGTGCGATCGACGGTCTCCGGCGTCACCGCGAGCCCGAAGTCGAGGACGACCAGCCGGCCGCCGGGTTCGACGATCACGTTGGTGGACTTCATGTCCCGGTGGATCTTGCCGGTCGCGTGCAGCGCGACGAGGGCGTCCGCCAGCTGCCGCAGCGCGTCCCGGAGGCGCGCCTCGTCGAGCACGCCGGCGGGACGCGCCCACCGATCGAAGCGCTCGCCGTCGATCAGCTCCATCGTGAACATCCACTCGTTGCCCACCGCGAAGAGCTCGTGGAGCTTCACCAGGTTGGGGTGGTGGACGCCGGCGAGCGCGCGAAACTCGCGCTTGAACCGGTACAGATCGCCGCCGGTCGACCGGCGGAGCGTCTTGAGCGCGACCTCCTCGCCGCGGCCGTGATCGAAGACGCGGTAGACGGTGCCGCTCCCGCCGACGCCGAGCTCCCCCCGGAGCTCGAAGCGTTCACCTCGTCCGACCGGTCCCTCCATGCTCGCTCCCCCATCGTACCTCAGGGCGCGCGCGGCGCTCGCGGTGAGGCGATCGCCCCCCGCAGCACCCGACCCAGGGTACCGGCGTCGAACGGCTTGAGGAGGACCGCCGCGATCCGTGGGTCGCGCTCGGCCGCGTCGCGCTCGGCCCCGGCGTAGCCGGTGGTGAGCACGAAGGGCGTCTGGTCGCCCCGCGCGCGCATCGCGTCCAGGAAGACGAGGCCGCTGTCGCCGCCCAGCGCGAGGTCGCAGACCACGACGTCGAAGGTCGCGCCGTCGAGCGCGGCGTGGCCGGCGGGCGCGGTCGCCACCACCGTCGTCACCATGCCGTGGGAGCGGAGCACGCGGGCGACGGCGCGGGCGACGTGCGCGTCGTCGTCGATGAGCAGGACCTTGGCCACGAAGTGGCCACAGGATGCCTGCGCCCGGGGATTCCCGCCATCACCGCACAGGGGTTAGGCCGGCGTCGGATCAGTCGTCGTCGGGCAGGCCGGCTTCCGCCGCCTTCTCGAACCGCTTGCGGACGTTGTGGTCGAGGACCGACTTGCGCAGGCGGATCGACTGCGGCGTCACCTCGACGAGCTCGTCGTCGTTGATGAACTCGAGCGCGTACTCGAGCGTGATCGCCCGCGGCGGGGCCAGGATCAGCTTCTCGTCGGCGCCGGCCGACCGGATGTTGGTCAGCTTCTTGGTCTTGTTGGGGTTGACGACGAGATCGTTGTCGCGCGAGTGGATGCCGACGATCATGCCGCCGTAGACGTTCACGCCCGGGCCGACGAACATGACGCCGCGGTCCTGCAGCGAGAACAGGGCGTACGCGTTGGTCTCGCCGACCTCGTTGGCGATCAGCACGCCGTTGACCCGGCTGCGCACCGCGCCGGCCCACACGTCGTAGTCGTCGAGCTGGGTGTAGAGCACGCCGGTGCCGCGGGTGTCGGTCAGGAACTGCGACCGGTAGCCGATGAGGCCGCGCGACGGGATGCGGTACTCGAGGCGCACGCGCCCCGGGCCGCTCGGCCGCATCTCCTTCATCTGCCCGAGCCGCCGGCCCAGCTCCTCGACGACGGGGCCGGTGTACTTGTCCTCGAGGTCGATGACCGCGTGCTCGTACGGCTCGAGCAGCTCGCCCTTGGGCCCGGTCTGGGTGATGACCTGCGGCTGCGACACGCACAGCTCGTAGCCCTCGCGGCGCATGGTCTCGATGAGGACCGACAGGTGCAGCTCGCCGCGGCCCGACACCTTGAAGGCGCTGGCCTCGGCGGTGTCCTCGACGCGCAGCGCGACGTTCGACTTGATCTCGCGCTGCAGGCGCTCGCGGATGTTGCGCGAGGTGACGTACTTGCCTTCCTTGCCGGCGAACGGGCCGTCGTTGACCCGGAAGTTCATGCTGATGGTCGGCGCGTCGATCTTGAGCAGCGGGAGGATCGTCGGGCTCTGGATCGACGTGATGGTCTCGCCGACGTTCAGCTCCTTCATGCCCGTGAAGGCGACGATGTCGCCGGCCCGCGCCTCGGCCAGCTCGAAGCGCTTGAGGCCCTGGAAGCCGAGCACCTTCTGGACGCGGAACTCCTCCTTCGAGCCGTCGCGGTGGGCGAGCAGCACGCGGTCGCCGACCTTGGAGACGCCGGCGCGCATGCGGCCGATGGCGACGTAGCCGAGGAAGTCGTCGTAGGCGAGGGTCGCGACCTGCATGCACAGCGGCGCCTCGGGGTCGGCGTCGGGCGGCGGCACCTGCTCGACGATGAGATCGAGGAGCGGGGTCAGGTCCTTCTTCTCGTCGGCGAGGTCGCGGATGGCGAAGCCCTCGCGGCCCGAGGCGTAGATGACGGGGAAGTCGAGCTGATGCTCGTTCGCGCCCAGCGAGTCGAACAGGTCGAACACCGGGTCCATGACCTTCTCGGGCTCGACGCTGGGGCGGTCGATCTTGTTGATGACGACGATCGGGCGCAGGCCCATCTCGAACGCCTTCTGGGTCACGAAGC
>DDTA01000260.1:0-4559 GCA_002344285.1 Myxococcales bacterium UBA2376 | reverse complement strand
GTGGGCGATGATGGCGACGTTGCGGATGCTGGTCTGGGGCGGCATGGACTACTTCAAGGCTGGAGTGAGGGCTGCGAGCCGCTCACAGGCGAGCAACGCGCGGGCAGGGAGGGCGAGCGGGGCGGGGGCGAGCAGTGGCGCGGCGATGGCGAAGCGATCGGCGAGGGCGACGTCGTTCGCGCCGGTGACGAGCCCGCCGAGCTTGCGGCTCGCGTCGGCCTCGGAGCCGGTCACGAGGCGGAGGCCGTCGGGCGCGTGCTCGATCCGTCCGACCGGGGCGCGGGCGGCGTCCATGGCGGTCACGCCGTCGGCGGCGAAGGTGAGCCGCACCATCGGCACGCCGATCGGGTCGATGATCGAGACGCGGCGCGGCGGGCCGTCCTCGGTGACGACGCGCGCGATGGCGCCGGAGGGGCTGCGCAGCTCGGGGCCGGCGGGGCCGGGGCCGAAGGTGAAGCCGCCGCCGCTCGTGACCTGGCCGTTGGCGGTGATGACCAGCGCCCCGGGCTCCGCGGTGCAGCCGACCGCGGTCCGAACCAGGGTCAGGGCGGCAGCGCCCTGCGCGTCGCGCAGGATGACCTCGACCGCGCGCGGCGGGCTCTTGGCCTGGCACGCGCCGGCCGCGACGGCGCCGCCGCCGACGACGACGTATGTCACGGAGAGGGCGGGGCGCACGGGGGCGGTGCGTACCACGTTTCCGTGGTATGCGCGACGCTGTCCATGGGGAAGGCTCGCCTGGCACACGGACTCGCGCTCGCGCTCGCCGCCGCCTGCTCCGGCTCGGGCTCCGGCGAGCCACGCGCGCGGGTGACCATCGACGGTGACGCCACCTCGGCGTCGGCGGCCGTGACGGTCGTGGCCCACGAGGTGCGACCCGTGGGGCTCGCCAGCCTCGACGCCTACGGATGGCGGCGTGGGCCCGGGCGGGAGGCGTTCTCGCGCGCGCTCGCGGCGGAGAAGAAGGGCGATCTCGCAGGCGTCGCGCGCGAGGCGTCGGCGGCGCTGGCCGCCGATCCGGGGCACCTCGAGGCGGCCTGGCTGGTCGCGGTGGCCAGGGCCAAGCTCGGCGAGACCGGCGGCGTGCTCGCGCCGCTCGCGATCGCGGCGAGCGGCGACTGGGCCAAGTGGGGCGAGCGCTCGCTCGTCCTGCCGGCGTTCGAGGCGTTCCGACAGACGCCGGAAGGGCAGGGCTGGGTCCAGGCGGCCGACGGCTATCGCGCGGCGATGGCCGACGCGCTGTCGAGCGCGCTCGTGGTCGTCGCGCGCACCGCGTCGCCGCGGATCCCGCGGCCGGGCGGCGGCGTCGACAAGGTCGAGCAGCGCGCCGAGCTGTACGCCGCCGGGATCGGTGACCGCGGGCGGTGGGTGCGGCTGACGCGCACCGGCGGCTCGGTCGCCGGTGCGTTGCCGGCGCAGGGCCGGGCGATGGTCGCGTACGCGGCGTACGGCGAGATCGCGCGCGCGGGCGGCGACGCGTTCATCCGCGAGCTGCGCATCGGCGTCGTCGACCTGACGACGGGTCGCACCGGACGCGAGGTCGCCCTGCGCGACGTGCACGAGGTGACGCTCGGCTGGCAGGTGCGCGGCAGCGAGGCGACCTTGGTCGCGCGGGTCGTCGGGGCGCGCACCGGCGCGAAGAAGGAGCCGCCCCGCGTGTACGCGATCGACTGGCGGCAGGGGCAGAAGCGCGGGACCGATCTGCCGGCGCCGCGCGACGGTCTCCGCATCCGCAGCCTGAGCGCCGAGCGACGGCGGCTGCCGGTCGCCGGCGTCACCGCCGACTGGGACGACGCGGGGACGGCGAGCGCCGTGCGCATCGACAAGAGCAAGAAGGTCGTCACGCCCGCGGGACCCGCGTCGAGCGCGATGATCGATGGGCACAGCGTCGTCTGGTCACCCGACGGCGCGCGGCTGGCGTTCGCGACCGCCGCCGAGGATCCGTGCGGTGACGCGGCCGCGCGCCAGGTCGCGGTGCACGTCGTCGACGCGGCGAGCGGGCGCTCGCGCGTGGTCGGCAAGGGCACCGGCGTCCCGTCGCCGGTGTGGCTCGACGCCGCGCGGCTCGCGTTCGTCGACGGCGACGCCGTGCGCGTGGTCGACGCCGGCGGCGGCAAGGAGCTGGCGCGGCTCGCCGGTGGTGGCGGCGTGGCGACCGCGGCGCTGGGCGAAACGCGCGCGTGCGCCGACGCGAGCGCGCCGCCGCCGTTCGCGTCGCCGCCGGACGTCATCGTCGGCGCGGGCGACGACGGCGACGAGCCCGACGAGCGCGACGAACCGTCGGAGGTAGGCACCGACACGCCGACGCCTCCCTGACGCCTCACCCGCGCCCGGGAGCGGGCGCGTCACCGTTTCGGGAGGATGGTGGCGCGAGGGCCTTCGCTCTATCGTGGAGAGACGGTCGTGGACTTCACACCGCTACCACCGGGGCCGGGGGCGCCCGCGATCGACGACGTCGCGTCGGCGATCGCGAACGGCTGTCCCGCGCGCGACCGCGATCACGCGCGGGCCGTGCTCGTCGCCAGCATCCTGCCGTGGGATCTGCGCGGCATCGCGAGCTTCGCCGATCCGCGCCGGCTGATCGAGACCGCCTACGCCAGCCTGGTCCTGGCCCTGCGCGAGGTCCCACCGGACGAGCGCCTGGCGGAGCTCGACGCCCAGGCTCGACGACGCGACAGCCAGCACCTGCTCGATCGCGCGGTCGCGGTCGCGGTCGCGCGCTGGGCGATCGATCACGCGGCGACGGTCCTGCCCCCGCCGTGGCACGCGTCCGCCGACGAGCTCCGGGCGCTCGATCGTGACGGCCTCGCCGGCGAGGTCGCCCGCCAGCTCGTCGCCGTCGAGGAGCTCGAGGCGGCGAGCTCGCCGCGCGGGCGGCGGCTCATGCGTCCTTACCTGCCGCTCGCGCGCCTCACGCTGCGCGCCGCCGAGACCGGGATGTTCGTCGCGGCGGCGGGGCCGCTGCTCGTGTTCCTGCGCCAGATGGGCGCGACCGCGCGCGACGTCACGCTCGAGCTGCAGCGCCCGCGGACCGAGCGCATGGCGTCGCTGCGGCGCGCGGTCGAAGTGCCGCCGCCGGCCGTGCGCCGCCGCTAGCCGGCCGCCGGGTGCGGTGGTCGTCGCGGGCGTGCGTGACGGCGTCGCGGCGCGCCTCGTCGAGCTGCTCGACGCCACCGCCGACATCGTCACGATGCTCGAACGCCTCGCCGCCTCACCGCGGGCCTCGCGCACCCCGGCGGCCGCGGCGTCACCGACCGCGCTCGCCGAGCTGTCGCACGCCGCGACGCGGAGCTGTGCACCACATCCTCAAGTACGGCGTCGGGGGTGAGATCGAGCTCCCGCGCATCGAGGATCCCGGCGCCGGCGCGGGCGTCAGGATCGTCGCGTCCGACGAGGGGCCGCCGTCGATCTCGCCGAGATCGTGTCGTTCCGCTCGCTGCGCGACGCGCTCCAGCACTACGTCACGACGCGCCTCGACGCGCGCGCGTGAACCCCCTTGCCGGCGGGCGGCGAGGAGGGTATTCCTTGCCGGCTCTCCGTCGGAGAGGTCGAGGTGATCGCTGGTGGCACGGGAGGTTCGCCGAACGTGCCACGGGAGGAAAGTCCGAGCTTCACAGGGCAGGGTGCTGGTCAACGGCCAGTCGAGGTGACTCGCAGGAAAGTGCCACAGAAATCAGACCGCCTCCGCGAGGAGGTAAGGGTGAAACGGTGCGGTAAGAGCGCACCGCCCGCCTGGTGACAGGCGGGGCACGGCAAACCCCACCCGAAGCAAGACCAGACAGGGGTCGCGTGGCCCGCGCGATGACTCCGGGTTGGTCGCTCGAGCCCACCGGCAACGGTGGGCCTAGATGAATGATCACTGCCGGCGCGAGCCGGAACAGAACTCGGCTTACCGACCTCTCCGACGGGGGGCACTTTGTCGTCAGGCGAAGCCTGACGGCGGGCTTCGGGAGTCGGAGTCGGAGTCGGAGTCGGAGTCGGAGTCGGAGCGACCCGAAGAGGACGGCGCGTCGCAGGACGGTGCGACGCGCGCGCGGCAGCGACGCTGGCCCCGGGGGCGGCCGGCGCGGGGCCGGATCGCTTCCGCGCGCGCACGGCACGCGCCCGCCGCGCCAGCGGCGGCGGTGGCACGGAGGGCCGCCGCGGAGATGCAGGTCCGGGTGACGCGGGCGGTGTAGGCCGCGTCGGTCACGCGCCCTGCGCGACGCGTTCGCGTTCCTGGCCCCCCGCGCCGGCCGCCCCCTCGGGCGGAGCGCGCAAGGCGAAGCGGAGATGAGCGAGCCGGGGCGGAAGCTTGCACAACGGCGGCCGAGCCTGGGTGGACGCGGGTGCAGCCGCGCGCCAGGCCGCGCGACGCCGGCGTCGGCGACCTGGCGGCACCGACGACTGGCCATCACCTTCCTGCGACCCATCACCTTCGCGATGGCCCTGACCCTCACCCCTGACCCTGACCCTGACCCTGACCCTGACCCTGACCCTCACCCTGACCCTCACCCTGACCCTCACCCTGACCCTCACCCTGACCCTCACCCTGACCTGCGTCCTCGCGCTCGCCGCGCTCG
>DDTA01000141.1:15221-15364 GCA_002344285.1 Myxococcales bacterium UBA2376 | reverse complement strand
CGTGTGAGCGCCCCCGGCGCTCACACATCCAGCTCGTCGATCTCGTGGGCGTTGTCGGTGATGAGCTTGAAGCGGGCGGCGACGTCCTTGCCCATGAGCTCGGAGATGACGTTGTCGGTGGCGAGCTCCTCGCCCGGCGGCAC
>DDTA01000141.1:767-15149 GCA_002344285.1 Myxococcales bacterium UBA2376 | reverse complement strand
TCATCTCGCCGAGGCCCTTGAACCGCGTGATGCTCGGCCGGGCGTTGCCCTTCTGGTGCTGCTTGATGAGCCGCTCCTTGTGGAGGTCGTCGAGCGCCCAGTAGGTCTCCTTGCCGAGATCGATGCGGTACAGCGGCGGCTGCGCCAGGTAGATGTGGCCCGCGTCGATCAGCTTCTTCATGTGGCGGAAGAAGAAGGTGAGGAGCAACGTCGAGATGTGGTGGCCGTCGGCGTCGGCGTCCATCAGGAGGAAGATCTTGCCGTAGCGCAGCTTGCCGAGGTCGAGCTGGTCGCCCATGCCACAGCCGAGGGCGCTGACGATGTCCTGGAGCTCCTTGTTCGACAGGAGCTTCTGGGTGTTCGCCTGCTCGGCGTTCAGCACCTTGCCGCGCAACGGCAGGATCGCCTGCGTGCGCCGGTCGCGGCCCTGCTTGGCCGAGCCGCCGGCGGAGTCACCCTCGACGATGAACAGCTCGCTCTCCTCGGGGTCCGTCGACGCGCAGTCGGCGAGCTTGCCCGGCAGGTTGAGCCGGTGCGAGACCGCGCTCTTGCGCGTCACCTGCTGCGCCGCCGCGCGCGAGGCCTCGCGCGCCCGCGCCGCGATGATGGCGCGCGCGACCACCGCCTGCGCCCAGTTGGGGTTGCCGTTCAGGTAGTTCTCGAGCGCCGGCCGCACCAGCGCCTCGACCTGGGCCGCGACCTCGGGGTTGTTGAGCCGGTTCTTGGTCTGGCTCTGGAACTGCGGGTCGTGCACGTACGTCGACAGGATCGCGACCACGCCCTCGCGGATGTCCTCGGCCGTGAGCGTCACGCCCTTGGGATCCAGGTTGTGGGTCGAGATGTAGTTGCGCACCGCCTTCAGGACGGCGTCGCGCAGGCCCTTGTCGTGGGTGCCGCCGTCGGGCGTCGGCACGCTGTTGACGTGGCTCTTGATGAGCTCGTCGGTCGCCTCGGTCCACGCCAGCGCCAGCTCGACGCCCAGCTTGGCGTCGTCGTCGCGCTTCTCGAGGTAGAAGACCGCGCCGCCCTGCGGCACCTGCGCCTTGCCCCGCTGGGTGATGAGCGTGGGCAGCCACTCGGCGATGCCCTTCTCGTGGTGGTACCGGTGCGTCACCGGCCCGCCCTCGGCGGTCTCGTCGATGAAGATCATCTCGAGGCCGTGGTGCAGGTAGCTCTTGGTCTCGAGCCGCTCGGCGATGAGCTCGGGATCGAACGCGAGCTTGCCGCCGAAGACCTCGTCGTCGGGGCGGAACTTCACCAGCGTGCCCGAGCCGCGCGCGTTGCCCAGCGTCTTGAACCTGGACGTGACCTCGCCGCGCGCGAACTTCATCTCGTGGCGCTCGCCGTCGCGCTTCACCTGCACGACCAGCTCCGCCGACAGCGCGTTCACCACCGCCGAGCCGACGCCGTGCAGACCGCCCGACACGGCGTAGCTCTTGCCGCGGTCGAACTTGCCGCCCGAGTGCAGCGTGCTGAAGACCACCTCGAGCGCGGTCTTCTTGAACTTGGGCATCATGTCGACGGGGATGCCGCGGCCGTTGTCCTCGACCGTCGCGCTCTTGCCGTCCTTGTGGAGCGTGACCTCCACCTTGGTGGCGTGGCCGTTGATCGCCTCGTCGATCGAGTTGTCGACCAGCTCCCAGAGCAGGTGGTGGTAGCCGTCCTTGCCGGTGCCGCCGATGTACATGCCGGGGCGCTTGCGCACCGGCTCGAGGCCCTCGAGGACCTGGATCTCGTTGCCCGAGTACTTCTTGGCCGAGGCCATGGCTACTTGCCCTCCGTCGACGGCGCCGGCGTGCCCAGCGACGGGATCGTCACCGGCGGCTTCGGCACCGAGAAGGTCGTGCGCTTCTGGAGCTGGTGGCCCTTGCCGCCGCGCGAGGTCAGCTCCTTGACCAGCGCGGTCTGCGTGAAGTCCTTGCCCGCGGCGTTCTCGAGCCGCAGGACCGTGCCCTTCTCGCCGGCGACGAACCCGATCACGTGGTCGTCGTCGGCGGTCTTGACCACGGTGACGCCGCGGCCCGGGCCCTCGAGCCTGGAGATCTCCTCGGCCTTGCACTGGAGCACGTGGCCCTTGTGCGTCGCCGCGATCACGAAGTCGGTGTCCTTCACGCCGACGACGCCGATGATCTCGTCGCCCTCGCTCGGCTTGGCGAAGCGCCGGCCGGCCTTGGTCGTGACCTCGGTGTGGCCGGCCGTCGCGAAGCGCAGGCCGTACCCGTTCTTGCTCACCGCCAGCATCGTCTCCGGCACGACCAGGCGTGGATCGAGCGACATCGCCGCCACGATCCGCTCGCCGTCGCCGAACTTGAAGTACTTCTGCGCCGGGTCGCCGTAGCCGGTGGTCGCCGCGATGTCGTTGATCTTCACGACGTACGCCGAGCCGCGGCTGGTGAAGAAGATGACCTTCTCCTTGGTCGAGCCGGGCAGGACCGCCATGACCTCGTCGCCCTCGCGCGTGCGCGTCGACGTCGGGTCCTTGAGCTCGCGCACGCGCTTGATCCAGCCGTCGCGCGTGACGACCACGTTGGCGTCCTCGTCGATGATGAACGCGTCCTCGCTGACCTCGATCTCCTCGGCGGTCGCGCCGGTCTTGGTCCTGCGCTTGCTGCCGTGGGCGGTCTTGATCTCCTCGAGATCGCCCTTCACCACGTCCCAGAGCTTGGCCTCGCTCTTCAGGATGGCGCGGATCTTCTTGGCCTGCGCCTCCTTCTCGGCCAGCTCCTCGCGGATGATCTTGATCTCCAGCTTGGCCAGCTTGTAGAGCTTGAGCTCGAGGATCGCGTCGACCTGGATCTCGTCGAGGCCGAAGCGCTTCATCAGCTTCTGCGCGGCGTCGGCCTTGCCGTCCGAGGCGCGGATGATCTTGATGGTCTCGTCGAGCGCATCGAAGATCTTGGCGAAGCCCTCGAGGATGTGGATGCGCCGCTCGAGCTGGCGCAGCTCGTGCCGGAAGCGCCGGCGCGTGACCCGCATGCGGAAGTCGAGGAAGTGCTGCAGCACGTCCTTCAGGCCCATGCGCTGCGGCTGCGCCGGCGGCTCGGGGTTGGCGAGGCCGTCGTCGTTGCCGTCGCCGCCGCCGTCGCTCGCGCCCTCGTCCTCCTCGTCGTCGCCGTTGGCCGGGACCAGCGCGGTGATGTTGAGGTTGAAGTTCTGCTGCAGCGGCGTGTGCTTGTAGAGGTACGCCATCACCACCGTCGGGTCGGCCTCGCGCTTGATCTCGAGCACGATGCGGACGTCGGTGGTGGACTCGTCGCGGACGTCGAGGAGGAAGGGCAGCTTCCTCGACAGGATCACCTCGGCGATCTTCTCGACCAGGGACGCCTTGGTCATCGCCCACGGGATCGACGTGATGACGATGTCGGTCCCGCCCCGCTTCTTCTCCTCGAGCTTGTACTCGCCGCGGACGCGGATCGCGCCCTGGCCGGCGTCGTAGATCTCGCGCAGCTCGGGCTTGGAGTTGAGGATCTGGCCGCCGGTCGGGAAGTCCGGGCCCTGCACGAACTTCATGAGGTTCGTGGTCGTGAGACTCCGGTCGCCGATGAGCGCGATCGCCGCGTCGACCACCTCGCCCAGGTTGTGGGGCGGGATGTTGGTCGCCATGCCGACCGCGATGCCGGTCGAGCCGTTGACGAGCAGGTTGGGGAAGCGGGCGGGCAGGACCTGCGGCTCGACGGTGGTGCCGTCGTAGTTCGACCGCATCGGCACGGTCTTCTGATCGAGCTCGCGCAGGAGGTCCATCGCCGGCGGCGCGAGGCGGCACTCGGTGTAGCGGTAGGCCGCCGCCTCGTCGCCGTCGAGCGAGCCGAAGTTGCCGGAGCCGTCGACCAGCGGCAGGCGCAGCGTGAAGTCCTGCGCCATGCGCACCATCGCGTCGTAGACCGAGGAGTCGCCGTGGGGGTGGTACTTACCGAGGACGGAACCGACGACCTTCGCCGACTTGCGGTGCTTGGCCTCGGGGCGGAGATGCTCCTCGTAGAGCATCGCGTAGAGGATGCGGCGCTGCACCGGCTTCAGGCCGTCGCGCACGTCGGGGAGCGCGCGGGCCGTGATGACCGACAGCGCGTAGTTGAGGTAGCGGCGCCGGGCCTCCGCCGCGAGCGCGGTGTCGTCCTCGCCGCCGCCTCCGCCGCCACCATAGATGTTGGTGGGAGGCGCGCCGGCGTCACCGCCGCCGCTGCCCCCCTTCGTCTTCGCTTTGCGCCCTTCTCTGGGCGCGACTGTCGCTTTCTTCTTGGCCATGATGCTGCCGGTCGAAGGAACGGCGACCTTACTCGGCTCGCCGAAAAGGTCTAGCTGGTCGGGATCGGTAACGGGTTCCACGGCTCCTCCTCGGGTCCCCGAAGGGCGGCGTATCACGCCACGCTGACGCTCTCCGGCTATTGCCCGTGATGAAACGGTTTTTGCCCCGCGCCGGGGTGACGTGGTACAGGGGGATTTCCGGCCCATGGTCGACAGACGACATCGAGCGCGCAAGAAATCCACCCTCGAGATGGGTGGAAAGGCGCCCGCGAAGAGCGGGACGTTGCGGCTCTTCGTCCTGCTCGCGGTGATGGTGCTGGTGAATCTGTACGTGTTCGTCTGGCGCGACGGCACGTCGATCGGCGACATCCGTCAGAAGGCCAAGGACGCCGAGATCGGTCAGGTCGGGCTCGCCGGCGGTCCGGGCGCCGGCGCGAAGTCGCCCGACGGCGGCGCGCCGGTGACGAGCGCCGGCGGCGCGGCCGACAGCGCGCCCGACGCCGGCGGCCTCTTCGAGGGCGCCGTCGGCAAGAACGAGAGCTTCGGCAAGATCCTGCGCAGCAAGGTCGGCCTGGCCGCCGGACCCGCCGACGAGCTCATCCGCGCGGTCGGCCCGGTGTTCGACTTCCGCGGCCTGCGCCCGGGGCAGGCGTGGAAGGTCGTCGTCGACGACGCCGGCAAGGTCGACTCCTTCGAGCTCGTGGTGTCGCGCACGCTCACGATCCGCGCCGCGCGCGACGAGGCGACGGGTGAGCTCGTCGCGACCAAGGACGAGGCGGCGACCCGCATCGAGGTGAAGGAGGTCGGTGGCCGCATCGACAGCTCGCTCTACGCGGCGGTGAAGGACGCGGGCGCCGACACCGGCCTGGTCAGCTTCTTCGTCGACGTGTTCGCGTACGACCTCGACTTCTACAACGACACCCACGACGGCGACACGTTCAAGGTGATCGTCGAGGCCGAGTACAAGGACGCCGAGCTCCTCCGCTACCGCCGCATCCTCGCCGCCGAGTACGCCGGCAAGGCCGGCACGTTCCGGGCGCTGTACTGGGAGCCGCCCAGGGGCAAGGGTCGCTACTACGACAGCACCGGGCAGTCGGTCGAGAAGAGCATGCTGAAGACGCCGCTCAAGTTCGCGCGTGTCTCGAGCGGCTTCAACCCGCGGCGCATGCACCCGGTCCTGCACACGGTGCGCGGCCACTTCGGCACCGACTTCGCGGCGCCGACGGGCACGCCGGTGTGGGCCGCCGCCGACGGCGTCATCACCGGCCGCGCCTACTCCGGCGGCGCCGGCAACATGGTGACGCTTCGCCACGACAACGGCCTCGTGACGCTCTACATGCACCTCTCGAAGTTCGCGGCCGGGCAGAAGGTGGGGCAGCGCGTCTCGGCCAAGACCGTCATCGGCTACGTCGGCACGACCGGCCTCTCGACCGGGCCCCACCTCCACTTCGGCGTGAAGAAGAACGGCGTCTACGTCGACTTCCACAAGCTCGCGCCCGCGCGCGCCGCCGGCGTCTCGAAGAAGGACATGCCCGCCTTCAAGGCGAGCATCCAGCCCGTCCTCGATCGCCTCGCCGCGATCCCGACGACGCCCGCCGGCGGCCTGCCGCTCGAAGCCGTCGCCGCGCCCTAGGCGCTCGGTCGGCCGAACACGACCCTGGCCGGCATGAAGCCGAGCCACGGCCAGAGCTCGGACGGCAGCGTGTCGATCGTCCCGACGATGTCGCGGCGCTCGCCGATGCGGACGCGCTGCGTGCGCGAGCGCGGCAGGTACTCGGTCCCGAACCAGGCGTAGGCCATGACCTCGCCGTCGTCGCCGGTCACGAACACCATCGTGCCGAAGCCGAAGCCGCCATCGCCGTTCATCTCCCGCGTGTCGTCCTGGTGCGGCAGGCGCGTGGCGTCGACGATGCGGATCGCGTACGCGCCGGGCCAGCCGGGCACCTGGTGCGCGGGCCCGACCGCGAAGCCGACGTGGCCCGTGATCTTCGACGTCGAGACGGGCGAGCGGAGCCAGGCGAAGGTGTCACCCGCCTGCACCTCGCGCACGGGGATGCGCCGCCAGCCCTTGCGCGCGCGCTCGGTCGGGGCGCGGGCGATGGCGTGGAAGAAGTCGCGCGCGACGGGCCGCGTGCCGGCGACGGCGCGGCGGGCCCGCGGCGCCGAGCGCTGCAGCACCCAGGCGGCCATGCCGGAGCAGTCCCAGGCGTAGTGCCCGTCCCGCGGGCGGACGACGGTGCGGGCCTGGTACTTCGTGGTCCGCAGGTCCGTGCGAACCGCCCCCAGCAGCTCGATCAGCTTGCCTCCGGCGGGGGTCGCCGCGTCCACGCGGCTCATCGTCTCCTCGGCGAGCGGGATCGCGGTGGCCTCCTCGGCCCTGGCGCGCGGCGGGCCCAGGCAGGCCGCGGCCAGCCCCACGGCGACGATCACCGTACGCATGCCCACAGCTCTGGGATGACATCGTGACCTTCGGCGCGCAAGGCACGAGATCGGTTGCCGAGGAGGGCGTTACCGCGCATCCTTCCAGAAGGCTCGTCGCCCGGAGGCATTCTTGGTCAAGCTGGTCCTGGGTCTTCTGAAAGGTGTCCTCCTGGGTGGAGCCATCGGCTACGGCGCGTACGCCGCCGGGCTCGACGGTGGGCTCCTCTGGCCGGTGTACGGCATCGTCGGCGCGTTCGTCGGTCTCGTCGCGGGCAAGCCGCTGTGGAAGCTCATCACCGACAAGAACGCGACGTCCTGGGTGAGCGTGCTCAAGGCGATCTTCGGTTTCGGCGTCGGCTGCGGGCTCTACGCGCTGGTGGCCAAGGTGTGGGGCGGCTTCGAGCTGACGCTCGACTTCCTCGAGGCCAGGCCGCGGCTCGTCCAGCACTGGCAGCCGGTGTTCGGTGCGGCGGTCGGCGGCTTCCTGGGCGCCTTCTTCGAGATCGACGACGCTATCGGCGGTGACGACGGAACCAGAGGGCGAGGCGCGGGTTCTGCCCCCGCCGCCAAAGGAAGCCGTCCAGCACGTAGTGAGTGAGCTGCGGGACGGCGAGGAGCGGCACCAGGAAGGTGTGCGCGTCGTCGAGCCCGAGGTCCCCGCCGAAGAGGTGCGGGCGGTCGTGCCAGATGGCGCGATCCCACAGTAGCTCCTCGAGGTACGCGACCGCCCACAGCGTCGCGGCGAAGACGAACACACCGCGGGCGAGGAGGCGCGCGCCGGGGCCTGCGGCGGTCGCCGGATCGGCCTGGGCGATGGCGCGGCCGTAGACGAAGACGAGCGCGGCGTACGGCACGCCGTGGATGAGCACGTTGGTGACGGTGAAGGTGAGATCGCCGTCGGTGGCGACGATGCCGGTGTACCAGCACGCGACCGTGGTCGCGACGACGAGGTGCTTGCCCCACGACGGCGCGCGCGTGCGCGCCTGCACGACGGCGCGGGCGACGTACGCGACGAGGATGGCGACGTAGAGCGCGCCGCCGATCGACGCGACCAGCTCGGGCACGCCGGTGGCGAAGTCGCCGGGGCGAAACCAGGCGAACGAGCGCTCGGGCGCGGCATGCCACCAGAGGAGCGGGTAGAGCGTCGCGGCGTAGATGGCGGCGCCGTCGATGATCGCGCCGGCGCGGTCGCGCTCGTCGTTGCGCGCGCGGTAGAGCGCGACCCAGCCGTACTGCTGGCGGACGAAGTGGAAGACGGCGACGTAGGCGAGGACGCGCCAGAAGAGCGCGGCTCCACCGGCGGCGTGGAGCGTGACGCCGGCGGCGTAGCCGGCGAGGGGCACGGCGGCGTAGAGCCGCGGGCGGCGGCGGAGCTCGACGGGATCGAGGTAGGTGACGAACGCGGTCGACCAGACGTGCGCGACGTCCACCATGAGCACGAGGACGATCCACGCGCTGTCGGGCGTCTCGCGCGGGAGGTCGAGGGCGGGCGCGAGCGCGACGACGGCGAGCGCGACGAGCGCGGGCAGGAGGAAGACCGCGAGGTCGAGGCGCGGCGAGAAGAGCCACCGGTCACCCCGAGCGAGGGCCGAAGGCCCGCCCTTCGACTCACCGCTGCGCGGCTCGCTCAGGGCGAACGGGTTCACGGGTTCCCTCCGCTTCCGACGCCGTCACCGACGCCGTCTCGGTCTCGGTCTCGGACCCGGTCTCGGTCTCGGTCTCGGACCCGGTCTCGGTCTCGGTCTCGGTCTCGGTCTCCGTCTGCGTCTGCGTCTGCGTCTGCGTCTGCGTCTGCGTCTGCGTCTGCGTCCGCGCCCGCGCGCACGCCGAGGGCGGCGATCACCTCGTCGGCCGCCCGCACGCCCTGGTCGAGCGCCTCCTCGAAGAGCGCGACGCCCGACAGCTCCGAGACCGCGAAGTGGATCGGCCCGAGCGGCGCGCGCGCCGCGGCGAGCGCGGGATCGAAGACGGCGCCGACGCGCGGGCGCGGCATGCCGTGGCCCCAGTAGGCGACGTCGATCCGCGTCGCGCGGGCGCGGAGGTCGGGGTGGGCGCGGGCGAGGTCCGCGAGCGCGGCCTCCGCCCAGTCCTCGCGCGACGCGGTGTCGAGCTCCCTGCGCGCCGTCGCGCCGTCGCCGGTGAACGGGTAGTACCAGGTGAACACGGTCGGCCCGTGCTCGCGGCCGCGCTGGTGCGTCGCGACGACGTAGCCGAGCGACGCGCTGTCGTAGAGGACGTTGTCCCAGGCCAGCGGCGCGTCGCCGTGGTGCGCGCGCGGTCGCGCGTCGAGGTGGAGGTTGGCGACGGCCCACGCGCCGCGGTCGAGCGCGGGGATGGCGCGGGCGCCGGCGCGCAGCGGCGCGACGACCTTGCGGGCGACGAAGCCCGGGATGGCGACGATCGCGCGGCGGGCGCGGAAGCCGCGCACGCCGTCGGGGGTGTGGGCGACGACCTCGACGTCGTGTCCGGACTGCCGGACGTCGGCGACCGCATGATCGACGAGCACGCGCGCGCCGAGCTTGCCGGCGAGGTGCGCGACGACGGCGCCGTTGCCCGCGGGCCAGGTGACGACCGGCTGGTGCTCGGCGCCCGGGCGCGCGAGGCGTGACGCGAAGTAGGCGAGGCCAGCCCACGCGCTGGTGTCGGCGGCGAGCAGCCCGAAGTCGTCGCGGCAGGCGTAGTCGCAGAGCCAGCGCAGGCGCGGCGAGCCGAGGCCGCGCTCGTCGAGCCACGCCGCGAACGACAGGCGGTCGAGCGCCGTCACCTCGGCGTCGTCGGAGCCGGCCGACGCCGGGAGCGCGAACGCGCGGCGCCCGCGGCCGTCGCGCCACGCGACCCAGCGATCGACCTCGGCGCGGAAGCGGGCGAGCTGCGCGCGATCGTCGCGGCTGGCGCCGGCGTGGAGGTACTGGCCCTCGTACCAGCGCCCGAGGTGGAAGACGCGCTCCTCGAGCTCGCGCACGCGCAGGTCCTCGGCCGCCACCGGCTCGCCGTGGTCGTCCGTGCCGTCGAGCGCGCCCATCTCCTCGAGCAGCGCGATCATCGACGTCTGGTGCCGGAGCGGGCTGACGACGTAGTGCGCGCCCCACGGATACGGCGTCACCGCCGACGCGCCCGCCTGCGCGGTGCCACCCACGACCCGATCGAGCTCGAGCACGACCACGTCCTTCACGCCCGCCCGATCGAGCCACCACGCGGCGCACAGCCCCGCGACGCCGCCGCCGATGACGACCACCTCCGCCGTCCGCCACGCAGCGTCCGGAACCCGGACACCCTCGCCGCCGAGGTCGCGGATCCGGTGCCCCGCGGCCTTGCCCGGCGTGAGCAGCTCGCCATCGGGCGTCCGCCCTCGCCGGCTCCCACGACATGACCCGGCGGCCGCCGCCCCGAGCAGCATCGTGATGAAGTCCCGTCGCGACGTCACGGCCTCACTGCCACCGGCGCCACTCCGATTCGTAGTAGCGCACCAGCATCTGGTTATCGAGCTGGTTCACCTCGACGTCGACCTCGGCCATGTCGGCGGGGAAGCGGAACATCGCGGCCATGGCCTCGGCGTCGAGGAAGCGGCGGGCCACGTTGGGCGGCGTCGTCGGCGGCGTGAACGGCTGCTTCTTCGCCAGCGCGAAACCCCAGACCCCGAACGACGGCACGGCGACGTGGTACGGCGCCACCGTGAAGCCGGCCGAGCGCATCGTGCGCACGATGCACCAGAACGACTTGCGGGCGAAGAGCGGCGACGTCGCCTGCACCGCGACCGCGCCGTCGGGCGCGAGCCGCGCCGCGAGCTGCTGGTAGAAGCTGCGCGTGTAGAGCTTGCCCAGGCCGAAGCTGTTGGGATCCGGGAAGTCGATGATGACGACGTCCCAGCCGCCGGGCGCGGTGCGCATCCACACCATCGCGTCGTCGTTCACGATCGTGACCCTCGGATCGGCGAGGGCCTGACGGTTGAGCTGCGCCAGCGGCGCGAAGCGGCGCGCCAGGTCGGTCATCGCCGGATCGAGATCGACCAGCGTCACCGCCTCCACCGACGGGTGCGCGAGCACCTCGCGGGCGGCGAGCCCGTCGCCGCCGCCGAGGATGAGCACCTTGTGCGGCGGGCGGCCGGCGTCAGCGGCCGCGACCATCGCCGGGTGCACCAGCGACTCGTGGTAGCGGTACTCGTCGGCCGACGCGAACTGCAGGTTGCCGTTCAGGAAGAGCTGGAAGCCGGACCCGCTGCGGGTCACGACGATGCGCTGGTAGGGCGAGGTCTTGGCGTAGACGATCTCGTCGGAGTAGAGGCGCTCCTCCGACCAGCGCGTGAGCCGGGACGAGAACAGGAGCCCCACGGTGAGCAGCGCGACCACGGCCACGGCGCGGAGGCGCACGGGCGTGACCTTGCCGATCTGGTCGGCCAGGAGCCACGTGCCCCACAGCCCGACCAGCGCGTTGCACAGGCCGATCACGAGCGACGTGCGCAGGAGGCCGAGCTCGGGGACGAAGAGGAGCGGGAAGAGCAAGGACGCGAGCAGCGCGCCGGCGTAGTCGAGCGAGAGCACGCGCGAGACCAGGTCCTTGAACGCGACCTCGCCCTGGAGGATGCGCATGAGCAGCGGCAGCTCGAGCCCGACCAGCGCGCCGATCACGAACACGAAGCCGAGCAGCACCACCTGGAAGCGCTGCACCTCGGCGAACGCGAGGAACAGGATCGGCGCCGAAAGGCCGCCGACCAGCGCCACCGCCAGCTCGACGTCGACGAAGCGGGTGGCGAGGTTGCCCTCGATGTGCCGCGACACCCACGCGCCGACGCCCATCGCCGACAGGTAGAGCCCGATCACCAGCGAGAACTGCATGACCGAGTCGCCGAGCAGGTAGCTGCCCATCGTCGCGGCGAGCAGCTCGTAGACCAGGCCGCACGTCGCCACCACCACCACGTTGACGTAGAGGAGCGTCGCCGGGGGCGGCCGTCGGGGGCGCTCCGCCATCGCGGTCAACCCGAGATCGCGGCGGAGATGATGAGCGCGAGCCCGATCAGCACCCCGGCGACGATGACGCCGAGCGCGACGTTCTGGTCCTCCTCGATCTCCTTGTGGAAGGAGAACGGGGCGACCTTGGCCATGAGCCAGAACGCCGCGGCGAACACGATCACGCCGACGCCCGCGAAGGCGGCCGACGACACCAGGGCATCTCCGAGCTGATCGATCTTCATCACTTTCCTCCGTGATAGCCGCCGTACCAGAAGTGGTAGGAGCGATAGCCGCCCGGCGAGCTGCGCACGCTGCCGGGCACCGTGTCGCGCGTGCTGCTCTTGAAGTCCCAGCCGAGCAGGCCGGCCACGAGGTACACGGCGAGCGCCGCGCCGGCGAGGCCGACGTAGAGCTTCACCAGCCACGACATCCCGGTGCGCGGCACCGGCGGACGATCGGGCGCGGGCGGCTCGACCGGCGTGGCGGGCGTGGCGGGCTCGGCCATGGCTAGTCGTCCCCTCCGCCGGCGAGCCCGGCAGGCGCGTGATCGCTCTCCGACCAGCGCCGGCGCTCGAAGCTCCAGCGCCACACCGCGAGGAGCAGGCCGGGCACGCCGAAGGCGATGAGCGCGTAGAGCGCGTGCCGCCAGCGGAAGACGTCCTGGCGGATGCGCACGTGGACCGAGTCGCGCAGCCCGAGCATCGGCTGCTGCACCTCGAGGCGGAGCAGGTAGCGGCCGGGATCGACCGCGGGCAGGACGTGCGTCGTCGACGGGCTGCCCTCGCTCCAGTACTCGCCGCCCTCGACGCCCGTGTAGTACGAGACCTCCTTCTCGAACGCCTCGACCGCGCCGGTCTTCTCGTTGACCAGGAACGCGGCGATGAAGGCCCACGAGTCGTTCACGTCGATGCGCAGCCTGACCTCGACGTTCTCGTGGCGGACGAGCTCGAACGGCTCGGAGAACACGACCAGCGGCACGGTGCTGGTGCCGAGCAGCTCGGGGGGCACCGCCTCGACGGGCGGCGCCTCGAGCGCGAGCCGCGTGTCGAGCACGACGCGCTTGTCGGCCGTGCCCAGGCGCGTGCACGTGATGCCGAGGAACGCGAGCGCGAGGACGGCGAACGCGCGGGTGGCGTGGCGGTGCTTGAAGGGCTGGTTGGGGGCGACGCCGTAGGTCTGGGGCAAGGTCGTGGTGAGGCCGAAGGCCTGGCGGATCTCGGCGGTCGTCTTGTAGACGCCGAGCGACCAGTTGATCTCGTCGCTGGTGGTCTCGCGCGAGAGCGCGGCCGGCGGCGCGACGTACTCGGCGGCGTCGACGCGCTCGCCGACGCGCACGCGCCAGTACATCTCGCCCCACACCTCGGTGACCTCGACCGCGGTCATCTCGAAGACGCGGAACCTGGTGCCCGCGTAGGTCGGGGTCTGGTGGTAGTCGAGCTGCACGGCCCCGGGCGGCAGCGTGGTGACGAAGCTCCAGTGCCCGTTGGCCTCGACCAGCCAGCGGAAGCCGACGGTGGGCTCGTAGAGCAGGTGCTCCTCCCAGAGGAAGAGCTCGCCGTCGGGGTAGCGGGCCTCGCGCTGCAGGCGGCCGATGAGCGTGTAGGTGACGCCGTCGAACGTGCCCTT
The DNA here is from genome assembly GCA_002344285.1 of Myxococcales bacterium UBA2376. GTDB lineage: Bacteria > Myxococcota_A > Polyangia > Haliangiales > Haliangiaceae > UBA2376. Next base: position 1,914 of record DDTA01000141.1, on the reverse strand, counting down.
CGAGCCGAGCGGGATCGTGCCCTGCTGACCGGGCGCCTGGGTGAGCGTCTCGATGATCGCGAGCGGGCCCTCGCAGTCGAGCAACGTCGCGCAGTGCACACACACGATGCGCATCGTGCGATCGGGGGCGCGCAGCTCGATGGGCGCGCCGCAGTTGGGGCAGGCGAGGCGGCCGGCGGCGGCCGCGGCGCGCGCCGGCAGCTCGCGCTCGCCGCCGCGGATGCCGAGCTCGGCGAGCGTGACCTGGCGCCCGAGGTAGACGTTCGGGTCCGGGTCGAGCGCGTCGGGGTCGCCGTAGTCGATGGTCGCGAAGCGGCCGTGGCCGTCGGCGAGGTCGGCGAACGCCGAGGCCGCGCCCGGCGTGAAGCGGAACGGGATCTCGCCCGCGGCGGCGACCAGCTCGGCCACGCCGCGCTCGCCGACCGTGAACAGCTGCGGGCCGTCGTCCTCGAGCTGGATCGTCGCGCCGGGGAAGACCTCGTCCCACCGCGGCGGGTCGCCGGCGCCGAGCGTCTCGAACGTCAGGTAGAAGCGGCCCTGCGCCTCGGCGAGCCAGCCCCAGCGGCCGTCGTCCATCTTGGCGTACCACTCGTCCCAGATGCCGCCGGCCGGGTGCTTGTACTGGGCGCGCCCGACGAGCATGAAGCCCTCGCCGCGGTAGCGGCCGTCGGCGAAGAGCGCGAGCGGCGACGCGGTCGGCGTGAGGTCGGCGATCTGCCCGAGCGTCTCGACGCCGCGATCGCCGCGTACGACGGCGGCGCGACAGCTGTCGCAGACGCGCACGAAGCTGTCGTCGTAGCGGAACTCGACCGGGGCCCCGCAGGTCGGGCACTGGACGTTCACGTGGGGGCTCCGCGCGCGACGGTGGTGACGGTGACGCGCGCCGCGCCGAGCGCCTCGCGCAGGAGCTCCGGCCAGTCGACGCCCGCCCGTTCGCGGCAGCAGTAGAGGTTGAACGTCGCGACCCCGCTCTCGGGGTACGTGTGACAGGCGAGGTGTGACTCGGCGAGCAGGTAGAGAGCGGTGACGCCGCCGGGGCCGCCGAAGCGGTGCACGTGTGGCTCGCCGATCACGGTGAGCGAAAGCCCGACGATCACGCCGTCGCAGAGGCGGCGGAGCGCGGCGGCGTCGCGCAGCCGGTCGGCGT
>DDTA01000141.1:0-719 GCA_002344285.1 Myxococcales bacterium UBA2376 | reverse complement strand
GTACGTGCCGAGGTTCGCCGGCCGCGCGTCGGGCGCGAGCGGATTGTCCCACGGCAAGCCCGGCGCGCCGACGGTGGTGTCCCGCGCGAGCCGGCGCGACCAGCCGATCGTGATGATCGCGGCGCCGGCGGTGAGCTCGGCGCCGAGCGCGAGCGTGTGGCCGCCGCGGTCGACGCCGCCGAGCGTGGTGGCGTGGGTCGCCTGCGCGGCGCCGCGCCAGCCGTAGCCGAGGGAGAGCCAGGCGAAGCCGGGCATGACCTCGACGTCGAGGCCGGCGCGCAGGGCGCCGTGCGAGCGGCGGCCGATGCGCGTCGCCAGGCGCTCGATCGGCGCGCTGGCCCCGGTCTCGTCGATCACGCGGGCGCCCGTGATCCTCCACGCGTCGTCGCCGCCGCCGCGGTAGCTCCACGCCGTCGCGCCTCCCTCGATGGCGTAGCGCGCGCCGATCCACCGGACCCCGGCGTGCAAGACGAGCGGCGACGTGAAGCGGCCGTGCGCGCGCGCGCCGCTCGCGTCGACGGTGGGCGGATCGATGTCGACGTTCGGGTTCGCCGGCGTACGCGCGACGGTGATCGTCGCGTCGCCGGCGGCGTCGACGTCGGCCATCCAGCTCGCGCCGAGCGCCAGCTCGAGCGGGACCGCGGCGGGCGCCACCAGCGCACCGACGGCGCCGCCGGGGACGAGCGCGTCGGCGGCGTCGACCGTCACGATCACGTCGC
>DDTA01000246.1 GCA_002344285.1 Myxococcales bacterium UBA2376 | reverse complement strand
CGGCGCTCGCCGCCGGCTGCCCGGTCGTCGTCCGGCCCGCCGAGCTGACGCCGCTCTCGTGCATGGCCATCGTCGCCGCGCTCGAGGACGCCGGCGTGCCCGCGGGCGTGGTCAATCTGGTCAACGGCGAGCCCCACCCGATGGGCCAGGCCATGCTCGACCACCCCGACCTGCGCAAGCTCAGCTTCACGGGCTCGGTCGCCGTCGGCAAGCTGCTCATGGACGGCGCGTCACGCACGATGACGCGGCTCTCGCTCGAGCTCGGCGGCAACGCGCCGGTGCTCGTCCTCCCCGACGCCGACGTCGAGACCGTCGCGAAGGGGGCGGTCGCGGCGCGCTTCCGCAACGCCGGCCAGGTCTGCGTGTCGCCGCAGCGCTTCTTCGTGCACCGCGACCAGCTCGCCGCGTTCGAGGAGGTCGTGGTCGAGGAGACGCGCCGGCTGCCGGTCGGCTCCGGCCTCGACGCGACGACGCGCATCGGTCCGCTCATCAGCGCGCGCCACCGCGAGCGCGTCGAGGGCCTCATCGCGACGGCGACGCGCGACGGCGCGCGCGTGCGCACCGGCGGCACACGACCGGCACGGCCCGGGTTCTTCCTCGAGCCCACCGTGCTCGCCGACGTCAGCCCGACCACCCCCGCGTTCGCCGACGAGGTCTTCGGGCCGCTGTTCGCCATGACCTCGTTCGACCAGCTCGACGACGCGATCGCGGCCGCCAACGCGACGCGCTACGGGCTGGCGGCGTACGTGTTCACCCGCGACCTGAACGCGGCGATGACGGCGTACGAGCGCCTCGAGTTCGGCATGGTCGGCGTCAACGAGTGGGCGCCGCAGACGACCGAGGCGCCCTTCGCCGGCCGCAAGGAGAGCGGCGTCGGCCACGAGTGCGGCCGCGAGGGCCTGCACGACAACCTCGTGACCAAGCTGGTCGCCTTCGGCAACGTGAGGACCTAGCCGGCACGATGAAGGGGGTCTTCGACGACAACACCGCGGCCTGGCTGATCGACGCGCCGGCCGACGAGCCGGCGCCGCCGCTCGCGCGCGACCTCGACGTCGACGTCGCGATCATCGGCGGCGGGTTCACCGGCGTGTCGACCGCGTACCGGCTGAGCCAGCGCTTCCCCGACCTCGGCATCGCGCTCCTCGAGGCGAAGCGCCTCGCCAACGGCGCGAGCGGCCGCAACGGCGGCCTCGTGCTGAACGGCATCACCGTGCGCGACGTCGATCCGGACCTCATGGCCCGCGAGCACGCGGTGACCAGCGGCGCCATCGACGCGATCGACGCGCTCGTCCGCGATCACCGCCTCGACGTCCGCTGGAAGCGGACCGGCTGCCTCCACCTGCTCACGACCGCGAAGGCCGCCGAGGAGGCCCACGCGCTCACCGAGCAGCTCGTCGCGCGCGGCGTGCCGCTGCGCTTCCTGCGCGGCCGCGAGCTCGACGAGCACCTGCGCGCGCGGGGCGCGCACGGCGCCGTCCTCGATCCCGGCGAGGGCCTGCTGGTGGGGGTCGACCTCATCCGCGCGATGCGGCCGCTGCTCGTCGCCGCCGGCGTCCAGATCTACGAGTCGACGCCGGTGCTGCGCGTGCGCGAGGGTGCCACCTGCGAGCTGGTCACGCCGGGTGGCGTGGTCCGCGCCCGGGCGATCGTGCTCGCCACGAGCGGCTACACGCCGCGGCTCGGCTACTTCCGCACCGGCCTCTTGCCCGTCATCTCTCACGTCGTCGCCACCGATCCGCTGCCGCCCGAGGTGCTGGCCGCGACCGGGCTGGGCAAGACCGCGGGCTTCTTCGACGACTCGCCGCGCCTCGCGTACGGCAGCGTCGACCCGAGCGGCCGCGTCGTCTTCGGCGGCGGCACCACCGCGGCGTACGCCTACCGCTTCGGCAACCGCACGACGTTCGACGCGCGGCGCGACGACGCCGGCGAGCGCGCCGTGCGCGCCTCGCTGCTCCGCTACCTGCCCGAGCTCGAGCCGTTCCCGATCCGGCACCGCTGGAGCGGGCCGCTCGATCTGACGCTGGTCCGCCACTGCGCGATCGGCGTGATGGGCGCGCACGACAACGTCTATTACGCCCTCGGCTACAGCGGGCACGGCATCACGCTGGCGAACCTCGCCGGCCAGGTGCTCACCGATCTCTACGCCGGCAACCACGAGCCGTGGCGCGACAGCGCGTTCTACATGCTGCGACCGGGCGGCATCCCCCCCGAGCCGTTCCGCTGGCTCGGCTACCAGCTGGTCTCGCGCATCACCGGCAGGTCGCCGTGGAAGCGCCCGGACTGATTCCCGGAGTCCGGGCCGCCGCGTGAGCGGGCGCATCGGTGATGCTACGCTGGCCGCGTGCGCTTCTCCGTCTTCCTCGTGATCGCGGTCGCGGTCGCGGTCGCAGCCGCCGGGTGTCCTCGGAGCCGCGGCCCCGCCTCCCCGCACGCGGCGGTCGACGACGCCCCCTACGAGCTCGACGACGACCTCGATCTCGCCGAGCAGACCGACCGCCTCGCGGCGATGCCGCCGGGACCGGACCGCGCGGCGCTGCGACGCCAGGTCGCCGCCGCGCTCGTGCGCCGCCTCGATCACCAGCTCGCGCGGAACCGACTCGATCGCGTCGACAGCGTGGTGCGCGAGCTCGCGCTCCTGTGGCAGGACGAGCCCGGCGCGCTGGCCGCCGAGCTGGCGCCCGAGCTGCCGTCCCTGCGCCAGGCGCGCGCCGCGCTGGCCCGCGCCGGCCTCGATCGCGAGACCGCGTTCGTCCTCGCCCTCCTCGGCCTCGCCGATCCGGCGAACGCGGCGGCGCATCGCGAGGAGCTCGAGCAGGTGATCCAGTACGCCGAGCAGCTCGGGCTCGCCCGCTTCGGGCCGCTCGGCGCAGGGACGGGTACGATCGACGTGCTCGAGCCGGTCGCGACCCGCATCCCGGCGGCGGGGCTCACCGAGCGCTACATCGGCGCGCTCGTGGCGCGCGCCAACCTGGCCGACGCGGCGCTGTCGGCGGCGGCCCACAGCGGCAGGTTCCCCGAGTCGCCGGCGATCCGCGTCGCCTTTCGCGCGAGCCGCGACATCGCCATCGCGCTCGCCATCGCCCGGCGCAGCGACGAGATCGGCCTCGTCCTCGCCGGGCTCGCCGGCGTCGGCAAGGCGCGGCCGCTCGACGAGGCCGTGCGCGACGCGACGCAGCCCGCGGCGACCGCCGTCGAGTGGGCCGGGCTGGCGCGCGCGCTCCGCACCGGCCATGACGGCAAGGACGACGACCCGACGGCGGCGCGCGCCGCGCTCTACCTCTGCCTCGACGCGCTCGTCCGGTTCCCGGACGACGCGATCCTGCTCGGCGCCGCCGCGGGCCACGCCTACGATCTGGAGCGCCTCGAGCAGCCGATCGCGCTCCTCGAGCGCGCGCGGGCCGCGGCGCCCGGGGACGCCGAGCTCGCCGATCGGCTGACGTCGCTCTACCGCGAGCGCCTCGGACGCCTCGCGCACGGCGGCCGCCCCCACGCTGCGCGCACCCGTCTCGAGGAGCTCCGCCGCTTCTACGCCGCGATCGATCGCGCCTTTCCCGACCACGAATGGTCGGCGACGTGGGCCGAGGCGCTCGCGACCTACGGGCGGGGCCTCGCCGCTGTCGGCGAGCTCGACGCGGCGCGCGGCGAGCTCGAGCGCTCGGTGCGGCTCCAGCCGACGATCGAGGCGCTCGAGACCCTGGGCACGATCGCGCTCAAGCTCGGCGACCACGACGTGGCGCGCCAGCACCTCGATCGCGGGGCCGGGCTCGGCGGCGACACGCCGGCCGCGCAGTACACCCGCGCCAAGCTCCTGCGCGTCGCCGGCGACGCGGCGCGAGGCGCCCGCGACAGCGCCGGTGCGCTGCGACGCTGGCGCCAGGCGCTCGAGCTGTGGGCGCGGCTCGGCGAGACCGTCGACCTCCCCCCGCACCTCGCCGGCGAGCGATTCGCGGAGATCGGCAAGCTGTTCTGGGGACTGGGGATGCGCGACGAGGCACTCGAGAACTTCGCGCGGGCCATGGAGGCCGACCCGGGCGGCGCCGAGAGCCACGTCCAGATCACCGCGTTCCTCATCATGGAGGACGAGCCCGAGCGCGCCCGCGACGTCTTCTACGACGCGCTGGGCTCCGACGGCGTGAGCGACTATCACAAGGTCTACCTGTGCCTGTGGATCCTCGCCGAGGATCGCCGCGCCGGCCGCCCCGACGACCGGCTCGCGGCGGAGTACCTCGCCGCGCGCGACGGCCCGCTCTGGTACGACGACGTCGCCCGCCTCGCCACCGGCCGGACGTCGGCCGAGGCGCTCGCCGCGCGCGCGACGACCCGGGCGCGCCGCGCCGAGCTCACCTACTACCGCGCGGTGCTCGGCCCCGCGAGCCGCGATCCAGGCGAGGTCCGCCGCCTGCTCGAGGACGTCGTGCGCACCGACATGGTCCTCTTCTTCGAGTACGACATGGCGCGCCGCCAGCTCCGCGAGCGATGACCCCGACGGACGCGCTCGCGCGGCTGATCGGCGAGCGCGCGGTGCTCGCGTGCCTCGGCGCGAGCGCGCCGAGCGCGGTCCCCGCGGCGGTCGCCGCGCGCGCCATGCCGTCGCCCTGCCCGCCCGCCGCGCTGCCGATCTGGCTCCTGGTCGCGGGCGCGGACGTCGACGCCGGCGCGGGGGCGCGCGCGCTCGGTCCGGCGCTCGCGCCGCTCCTCGCCGCCGGCCTCGTCGAGCGCAAGGGCGACCTCCTCCACGCCACCGCGGCGATCGCGCGCCTCGGCGCCGGGGCCGTCGTCGTCGATCGGCTCGACGCGCGCGGCGCCGAGCGCGTGCCGTGGCCCGACGACTCGAGCTTCCACCTCGCCGCGTCGCTGCCCGGCGCCGCGCTCGGCGCGTGGCTCGACGTCGGCACCGGCGCGGCGGTCGCGCCGCTGGTCGCCGGTTCCCGCGCGGCGCACGTGCGCGGCACCGACGTCAGCGCGGCCGCGCTCGCACGCGCCGCGCAAGGCGCCGCCCTCTCGGGTCGCCCCGAGCTCGAGCTCGCGCGCGCCGACCTCCTCGACGGGAGCTCGGGCGCGTGGGACCTGATCACGTTCAACGCCCCGGTCCCCGCCGACGATCCCTCGGCGCCGGCCACGGTCTGGCACCGCGCGCCACCCGGCGCCGCGCTCGTCGATCGCTTCTGGCAGGCGGTCGGCGATCTGGTCGCGCCCGGCGGCGAGGTCCTCACCCACCACGCGATCGGGGCCGACCCGTGGGCGCTCCACGCCGGACGAGCCGGCGCGGTCACGATCGCGCGCTACACCCCGGCCGGTGAACGCGGCTTCGCGATCACCCGCTGGCAGCCGCACGCGGCCCCCGCGCGCGACCTCGTCGAGGTCGCCCTGAGCCCCGGCCGCCCCTACGTCCACCGTCGAGATCTGCGGTCCTGATCGCGGGGTGAACCGTGCGCGCGTGGTAGCGTCGGCTATGCGCCTGGGGACAGCCGCGTACGCGCTCGCCGCGCTCGCTGCCCTCGCGATCACCGTCGCCGTGACGAGCGGCTGCCGGCGCGCGGCGCCGCCGCCCCCGCCACCGCTGGTCGCTGGCCCCGACCGCTTCCCGCACGGCGCCCACACCGCGGTCGGCTGCCCCACCTGCCACGATCCGGCGTCGGTGCAGGCCGGCACGCCGCGCGTCCCGGGCGGCGACGACCACGCGCCCTGCGACGACTGCCACGCCGAGTCGTTCCGGGCCGCGCCCGGCCCCATGTGCCGCGTGTGCCACACGTCGGTCGATCCCACCGGCGCGCGCCCGAGCCCGCTGCGCCCGTTCCCCGCCGACGACGCCGTGCGCAACCTGCCGTCGCGCTTCTCGCATGCGATCCATCTCGACGACGAACGCATGGAGGGCGCCGTCGGCTTCCACGTCTCGTGCAGCGACTGCCACGGCGGCGCCGACGCCGAACGGCCCGCCGCCGCCGATCACGGCGCCTGCGGGCGGTGCCACGCCGACGAGGTCGGGCTCGAGGGCGTCCCCGCGCTCTCGGCATGCACGCTCTGCCACCAGGACACGGCGGCGGCGCGCCACCCGCGCAAGCTCATCACCGGCGACCTCCGGTTCGAGCACGAGCTCCACCGCACCGACGCGCGCGGCGCTCGCATCGGCTGCGAGACCTGCCACGACGGCACCGCGCAGGCGACCGGCGAGCGCCACGACCCACCGTCGACGGCGACGTGCGTCGCCTGCCACGACGACGCGGCGCGCGTGCCGGTCGCCAAGCGCATGCGCATCTGCGAGACCTGTCACACGGCGAAGGCGGAGACCATCGGCGCGATCGCGCCGCGCTCGCACCTGCCCGGGACCGAGCGGCCGATCGATCACACCCTCGCGTTCCGCAGCGATCACCGCGCCGAGGCGCAGGACGCCACGCGCTGCGCCGGATGCCACCAGATGATGTCGGGCAACCCGCGCGCCGCCTGCGACGAGTGCCATCAGGTGATGCGGCCGCAGGACCACACCGTCCTGTGGCGCGAGTACGACCACGGCGGCGACGCGGTGGTCGCGTCGGATCGCTGCGCGACCTGCCACGTCGTCGACTACTGCACCGCGTGCCACCGCCGCCCGCCGCGCTCGCACGCGCCGCTCGGATCGTTCGGCACCGGCGATCACGGCGACCTCGCCCGCCAGAACCCGCGCAGCTGCCTGACGTGTCACGAGCCGGTGACCGACTGCGTCGGCGCGGGTTGTCACCAGGGGATCACGCCGTGAGGGGCTGGGTGGTGATCGGGGTGGTCGGAGCGGTCGCGGCGGCCGGAGGCATCAGCGCCGCCGAGACGAAGCCGGAGCGCGAGCCAGAGACGGGCACGGGCACGGGCACGGGACCAAAGGGAGGCGTTGTCGACTTGCGCGCGAAGGACCTCCCCTTCGTCGCGCGCATGACGATGCGCGCGGCGCAGCCGGTGCGCGTGGCGCAGAAGGCCGCGACCGTCATCCCTCGCGCGCCTGCCGACGATCCGCTGACCTTCGCGGCGTCGCGCCCCGCGGTCGCCGCCGTCGTTCGTCCCGAGGACGACATCCTGCCGACGATGCGCGCGCAGCTCGTGCTCGGCTTCGCCGTCGACGGCGCCGAGCCCTCCGAGCAGGGCCTCACGCTCGCCGGCAACCAGCTCGGCACCGGCGACGCCGACGACGACGCGTACCGTTCGCGCATCGGCTACGCGCGCGCCCGCGCCTACGCGTTCGGCGACGCGTTCCTCGGCGTCGACCGCATCGTCGTCCCCGGCCTCTCCGCGTACTTCGCGTCGCAGTTCCGCATCGTGCCGACCTTGCCGACGTTCGCGCCGGTGCCCACCGCCTGGGACACGACCCCCGACTTCCAGTTCCGCGCCGGCTGGGCCGAGGCCGCCAACGTCTACCAGCGCGGTCCGCTGTCGACGCTCGTGCTGCGCGCGGGTCGCCAGCACGTCTACGGGCCGGTCATCGCGCAGCTCGACGGCCTGTGGGTGTCGTGGAGCGGCAAGGGCGTGCGCGTGTCCGCGTTCGGCGGCGCACGCGTGCCCGCCTGGTGGGCCCACAACGCCGACTATCCCGACCTGCGTTCGCAGCGCGGCGCCGTCACCGGCGGCGAGCTCTCGGTCGACATGCGCCGCTTCGAGCTGCCCTTCGTCCTCCGCCTGCGCGCGCTCGCCTTCGAGAACCACGGCCACGCCGACGCCACGTTCGACTGGAACGCGCGCAAGGACCTCCTGGCGACCGGCACGGTGCGCACGTTCGACGGCGCGATCGCCCACGAGAGCGTCACGATCCGCTACCGCCTCTCCGAGGAGACCCGCCTGGTCATCGACGGCAACTACCGGCATCGCCGCGACATGATCTGGGACTACGCCTTCCGCGATCCCGACGAACCCCACGCCGCGCGCCGCTACCTCGATCGCGGGCCGAGCCTGCCGCGCGCGACCGCCCGCGCCCGGGCCGGCACCGTGCTCCTCAGCAACATCGACCTGCTCCTCCACGGCGGCTTCGCCGTCGACACGCGGCTCGAGAGCGGCGAGGTTAGCTACCACAGCGCCGGATGGCTCGAGGCCGGCTCCGCGTTCGAGGTCCGGGTCCGTCGCGCGATCATCTTCGGCGCGCAGGGCTTGTGGCGCACGTACCGCCACCGCGACCCCGAGGTGCCGATCATCGACATCGAGAACGTCGTGCAGCCGCTCGACCTGCCGGTGCGCCACGTCGGCGAGCGCAACATGGTGGAGGCCGGGGTGGTCGCGCGCTTCTCCGGCGGCGCGCGCAAGTTCTCCGCCGCCCTCGAGATGTTCGTGCGCCGCACGCGCTGGGCCGAGCTCTACCGCGACGACGGCACGCCGGATCCCCAGCCCGGCGGCGCCGGCGACATCGAGCAGAACCTCGTCCTCGGCGAGTTCGACGTGCGCGGCGGCGGACGCGTCTCGTTCGACGCGTGGGTGACGCAGCGCCTCCGCCTGCGCGCCGAGTACGATCTCTCGACGGCGCTCGACTGGGCGCCCGAGATCCGCGGGCTCAAGTCGCTCCGCATCCTCGCCGAGGGGCAGTTCTAGTGCGCGCCGCGATCGCGATCGGCCTGCTCGTGCTGGCGACCACCACCGTCGGCGGCGCCGGCGACGCCGCGGCCCAGGTGCTCGGCTTCGATCACATCGTGCACGACGGTCGCATCACGGTCCTCGGCAGGCCGTCGCTGGACTGCACGAGCTGCCATCCGATCACGGCGACGGGCGCGCTCGTCGGCCGCCCCGGCCACAAGGCGTGCCTGGGCGCCTGCCACACCTGGACGCCGCGGCCCGGCGTCGCGCTCGCGGAAGAGCTCGTGGAGGTGTGCGCGACCTGTCACGATCCGGAGGCGCTGACGCGCCCGAAGCCGCCGGTCGCCTTCCCGCCCTACGTGCTCGAGCCCGACTACCCGATGACCCTCTCGCACGCGAAGCACGCCGGCGCACGCTGCGAGCAGTGCCACACCGCGCCCGGCGCGAAGGCCGCGGCTCCCCGACCGCACGCTCGCTGCACGAGCTGTCACGGCTCGACCGCCACACCCATGACCGCGTGCACCACGTGCCACATCGCCGCGTACGGCGCCAACGCGCTGCCGCGGCTGGTGCGCGGGCCGCTCTCGGTCGGCGCCGCGTACTCGCATGCACGCCACGCGTCGCGGACCCCGGCGGAGGCCGTCGGCTGCGCCGCCTGCCACGCCTCGATCTCCACCGCCGACGGGCTCGAGCTCACGCCGCCCACGGCGATGCAGTGCGCGACCGGCGGCTGCCACGACGGCCCCAGAGCGTTCTCGATCACCGAGCGCTGCACGAGCTGTCACACCACCGCGCCGCGCACGCGCTTCGACGTCGCGCGCCCCGACGCGCGCTTCTCGCACGACGCCCACGCCTCGCGCCTCGCGCTCGACGACTGCGCCGCGTGCCACGGCCTCGACGGCCGCGGCGAGCCGGTCGCCGGCGGCCATGCCGCTTGCGCGAGCTGCCACGCCGCGGACTTCGGCGCCGCGCAGCCGACGATCTGCGGCGCCTGCCACGGCAGCACGGAGCCGTGGCGCGCGCTCGTCGTCGATCGCCTGCCGGCGTCTCGCTCCGAGTTCGGCGCGCGGCTGAACCACACCTCGCACGCGGCGGTCCCGTGCGCGCGCTGCCACACGCTCACCACCGCGACCCGCGAGCTCCGACCGGCGCGTGGCCACGCCGCCTGCAGCGGCGCCGGCTGTCACGCGGGGGCGAAGACCGCCGGCGCTCCGGAGCCGACGCTCGATGCGTGCGCCGCGTGTCACGCCCTCGGCCTCGAGCGCGCGCGCGTGGCCGAGCGCACCGCCGCGCCGTGGACGGTGCGGGCGCGCTTCCGCCACGACGCCCACGCCACCGACGCCGCGGGGGCGCCGCTCGGCTGCGCCACCTGCCACGACGGCGTGGCGACCTCGACCGACGCGGCCACGCTCCCCACACCGCAGAAGCCGGCGTGCGCGCCGTGCCACGACGGCAAGCGGGCGTTCAAGATGACCGGCCACGGCTGCGCGAGGTGCCATGGAACCTGAGCGTCCCAGCTGGCAGCGCGTGTACGTGATCGCGACCGCGGCGATCATCGGCGGTTCGCTCGCGTACTTCCTCTGCGACTGGGGCGGCTGGACGCGACTGCAGTACGATCCGTACACCGGCGCGTGGTGGTGGCAGGACGGCCCGACGCAGAAGGTCGCGATCAACTACTACGGCACGGTCCTCTGGGCGCTGGGCGGCGGCGCCGTCGGTGGGGCGGTCGCCGCGCTCGCGCTTCGCCTCCATCGTCGACCGCTCCCGTCAGAGGCGATCGCCGTGCTCGCCGCGTGGGCGCTCACGGGGTTCGCGCTCGGCGGACTCTATTACGTGTGGACGCTCTGGCCGTTCTGACCCGCCCGCCGGTGTAAGCGCGCGCCGGGCTCCGGCGTTCAGAGGGCATATGCGCGCCGCCTCGCTCGCCGCCGCCCTGCCCCTGGTCTGCCTGCTCGCCGCCCCGGCGACCAGCTCCGACGCCATCGCCGAGAGCGCGATCGCCACCGACGCGCCACGTCCGCCGAAGCGCCTCGAGCTCCGCCTCGGCACGCTGCTCGGCTCGGGCGACGTCGGCGACGCCCGCGGCTTCTCCGGCGGGTTGCACGTCGCGGTCGGCGTCCGCCGCGGCGACGCCGGCGCGATCGCCGAGCTCCAGTACGCGGGCATCGGCGACAGCCTCGCCAGCACATCGCCGCGGCGCGGCCGGGTCACGCGCGCCGCCCTCGTGGGCCGATGGAACGCGCTGTCCGGGAGCCCGGACGCCCCGGTGTCGGGCGACCTCTGGATCGAGGGCGGCGTCGGCTACGAGCACGTGATGTGGAACCGCGGCGGCGTGATGGATCGTCCGTTCGTCGCGCTCGGGTTCGGCAGCGAGCTCGACGCGCGGCCGCGGCCGGCGGGCAAGCGTCGCCACGTCGGCCCCTACGTCGGCATGCGCACCCAGCTCGCGCGCGGTCCCGAGAGCACGGCGATGCCGACGTGCGGTGGACCGTGCACGCGCGCGACGCGGCCGTCGTCGCTCGACGCGTCGATCTACGTCGTCTTCGGCGTCCATACCGGCCGCTGATTCCCGTGCCCGTGCCCGTGCCCGTGCCCGTGCCCGATCTCCCTCTTCTCCAAGGAGCCCTCATGTCGTCACTACGTCACACCTCTCTCCTCCTGCTCCTCCTCGCCGGCTGTGGCGTCTCCATGGCCGGCGCCCCGCCCCCGTCCTCGACGACGGCCTCGACCCCGTACGCCGGTGTGCCCGTCGCCGCCGACGCGCCCGCGCCGGCGCGCGGCTCGTACGACGCCCACGCGTCGGTGCCCGCGCCCTCGCCGTCGGGTGGCGACCTCGCGATCGATCGTCCCGCGCCCGACGAGCGCCCGGGCCTCGGCACGACGTGGGGTGAGTCGGTCTGGTCGCCCGTGACGACGCGCCCGTTCGTGCGCTCGACGGCGTCGCCATGGGCCGTCGCCGTGATCCACTACAACGACGCCGAAGGTGTGCGCGCTCACGCCGCCCACGTGGGTGGGACGATCGCGCCGCTCGAGGCCTTCGTGGGCGACGGCTCGATCGGCGTCTCGCTCGTCGGTGATGGCGGTGACCTCCTGCCGGGCGTGCGCACCACCGGCCGCAACCTCGTGGTAGGCGCCGACGGCGAGCGCTACCGACTCGTCGTGCGCAATGCGACCTCGGCGCGCTTCGAGGTCGTCGCGTCGGTCGACGGCCTCGACGTCATCGACGGCGAGCCCGCGTCGCCGGAGCGTCGCGGCTACCTCGTCGATCCCCACGGCGTGCTCGTCATCGACGGCTTCCGTCAGACGGAGTCGCAGGTCGCCGCGTTCCGCTTCGGCAAGGTCGCCGCGTCCTACGCGGCGCGTACGAGCGGCGACGCCAATGTGGGCGTCATCGGCCTCGCGATCTTCGCCGAGAAGGGCGCGGTGTGGACGCGCGCCGAGCTCGAGCGTCGCGATCAGGCGGATCCCTTTCCCGCGCGAACGTACGCCACACCCCCTCGTTGATTTCTCGTCGAGGATCACCCGAAAAAGCTCATTGCGATCGTGCGCGCGTTGAGGCTTGTGTGATCTCCGGGTCCGCCTCCCAACCTTGGACCCGGGGAGTGTCTTCATGCCCAACGATCTCCGATCGCATGCCACAGGTCTGTCCGCAGCCCTCGCACTCGGCGCCGCCGGCGCGCTCGCCGCCTGCGTCACCATCGATCCGCCGCCGCTCGAGGACGAGCTGCAGGCCGCGCAGTCGCCGCCGCACATCGAGCCACGCCGCTCGCTCGCGATCACCGAGCAACCGATCCTCCAGCGCTTCCCGCTCGAGCGCGTGCTCTCGCAGCTGATCGCGACGAGCGGCGTCACCGGCCTCACGCCGACGGCCTTGTTCCAGCAAGGGTGGGACGTCTTCAATCCCGGCCCTGGCCTCGGCGCCGGCCCGCACTGCGACGACACGATCCACCCGGAGCTCGGGACCGTGCTCAACGGCTTCCCGTACAGCTGCCGCCCGGCACCCGCGGAGGGCTCGCAGGCGAGCTGCGACCCGTTCGCCGCCGGTAGCAACTGCGCTTACATCCCGATCGGCCTCTTCATGCGCTTCGATCTCGCGCCCGAGGACGGCCGGCATTGCGGCGAGTACCGCATCGTCTACGCCAAGGCGAGCGGGCGCACCCAGGCCTTGAACCGCAACCTCGTCATCCTCGAGGCGGCGGCGCGCAACCCGCACGTCAACCAGGGCCTGCGCGGATGCAAGAAGCTGGTCCAGGCGTTCGCCCAGCTCTCGGCCGAGCCCGACCTCACCGCGCGCGCCGACCTCCTCGAGGACATCTACTTCGACGGCTACCGCGAGTTCGATCCGGTCGTCCAGTGGAGCAACTTCGGCGACAACCCGCTCGGTGCCGGACAGATCCGCACCAACCAGTTCATGCAGCCCGACGCGCCGCGCGTGTGGTCGCTCCGCGAGCTCAAGCTGCGCAAGGTGTGCGGCGCGACCTGCACGCTTCAGCTCCAGCCCGTGACCGCGAAGGTGAACCCCTTCGGCCCCCTCTTCGCCGACGACGCGGCGCCGACGCCGTTCCAGCTCGAGCTCGCCGATCAGCTGCCGACGCTGACCGGCGCCACGGCGGGCAGCATCGGCCTCCGGGTCTCCGACGTCTACAACTCGGGACAGAGCCAGGCCGCGGGCGCGGTCCCCGAGTCCCAGTTCGCGACCCACTTCGCGCCGCCCGGCGCCGCCACCAGCACGTTCCGCAACGAGCTGACCACGCGGCTCGCGTCGCTCGGCAGCACGCTCACCCCCGACGAGGTCGTGGCGCGCGCCCAGGCCATGTCGTGCGCCGGCTGCCACCGCTTCTCGAACAACGCGCCGATCGGCGGCGGGCTCGTCTGGCCGCCCTCGCTCGGCTTCGTCCACGTCTCCGAGCGCGACGCCGATCTCGAGGTCGTCGACGGCGTCGTCCGCTACAAGCTCTCCATCGCGCTCACCGATCACTTCCTCCCGGACCGCGCCTCGCTCGTCGCCAGCTACCTCACCGACCTACCCCGTCCCGTCCGCCCGGCGGACGCGCCGATCGGCAACCGCTGGTCTCACTGACCGATCGCGCGCAGCGTCGCGGCCGGCTCCTGCAGCGTCACGGCCTGCGCCGCGGCGCCGCCGAACTGTGCGACCGCCGGCATGACCAGGCGGTCGCGCAGCCAGCGCATCACGGGGTTCGTCCGCTCGGCCATCTGGCCGAGCTGCGCCGCCATCCGGGCGACGCGCGCCACCGGCTTCGCGCGCCGGCGCTGGTACGCGGCGAGCGCCGCGGGCAGATCGTCGGCCCGCCGCAGCTCGTCGTAGAGCACCGCGACGTCGACGAGCGCGCTGTTCGCGCCCTGCCCGAGGTTGGGCGCCATCGCGTGCGCCGCGTCGCCGACGAGCACCTGCTTGCCGGCGAACCAGCGCGTGCACGTCACCCGCAGCACTCGGTTCACGATGAGCTCGTCCACGCTCCCGAGGCCCGCGAGGAGCTCGCCGGCCGGCGGGTACACGCGCGCCCACGCAGCACGGAAACCCTCGACGTCGCGCGCCGCGAGCGCGCGCTGCACCTCGCGCCCGCCGGCCGAGGCGTACACATACGTGCCGCCGCTCACCGCGAAGCTCCCGAAGATGCCCTCGCTCGTCCACGCCTCCTCGGCGCGCGCGCGCTCGCCCGGCACGATCACGCGCACGTACTCGATCCCCGGCTTGCTCACGCACGCGCCGTGATCCCCCGACGCACGCACGCGCGAGTGCACGCCGTCGGCGCCGATCACCAGCTCGCCGCGCACCGTCTCCTCGCCCGCCGCCGTGCGCACGGTGACCCCGGCGTCACCATCGGTCGCGGTCACCTCCACGCCGAACCTCCGCTCGATGCGCGCCTCCGCCGCGACCGCGTCCAGCAGCACCGCCTGCAGCTCGCTCCGCCGCAGCATCAAGACGCGCGGCGGCGAACCGTACGGCGAGAACACCACGCGCCCGCCGCCATCGACGATGCGCACCTCGGGCACGACCCGCGCACACGCCTCGATCGCTCCATCGAGCCCGAGCGCCCCGAGCACCGCGAGCCCGTTCTCGGCGATCCCGATCCCTGCACCGACCGCCTGCGGATCCGCCACCCGCTCGAACAGCGTCACCCGCGCGCCGGCGCGCGCCAGGAACAGCGCCGCGCCCGCGCCCGCGGTGGCACCACCCACGACGAGCACGCGCAACCCGGCCAGGTCCACGCGCGCCATGTACCACCGAACCCTTGCGACCCACCACCCTCGTGCGGTAAACCCCTCGAACATCGGAGCCGTAGCCAAGTGGTAAGGCAGTGGTCTGCAAAACCACCATTCCCCGGTTCAAATCCGGGCGGCTCCTCTGACTAACCCGGCGACCCCGCCGGGTTTTTCTTTGGCTCGCTGGATTCGGCGGCGGAGGTCTCGCTGTCCGCCACCCCAGTCTCCACCCCTTTTCCTCCGTTCAGCACGTCCAGCACGCGCGCGGCCGCCGCGCGCTTCTCAGTCTCGTCCACGTGGCTGTAGTGGTGGGTCATCTGCTCGGTCGCGTGGCCGACGATCGCCCGCGTCACTTCCGCCGAGGCGACTCGCCGCAGGAGGTCGTTCGCGGTGTGGCGCAGACCGTGCGGCGTCACCCGCCGGTCCACGCTCGCCGCGGCGCACGCCTCGTCGAGCACGTTCCGCAGCGGCGACCCCTTGTGGAGGTTGCCCGCCTCGTTCGGGAAGATCCATCCGGCACGTAGCCCCGGATGCTGCGACGCGACCATCCGCCGCCGATGCACTCGCAACGCCTCCGCCACGACGGGCAGAAGCGGCACGAGCTTCACGGTGCCGGTCTTGGTCGAGTCGATCGCCGTCCCCCGATAGTTGCCGCGCGACACGCGGATCACTTCCTGCGCTTCGTCGACGTCATCCCAGCGCAGCGCCGAGAGCTCGCCCCACCGCAATCCCGTGAGCACGTCGAGCAGCACCGCCGGATACCAGGCGGGCGACGACTGCTCCACATGCGCGAGCACCTTCGGCAGCTCGTCGCGCGTGAGGAAGTTGTCGTTCCGCGAGGTCGCCATCGGCGACTCGACCGCCGCACACGGGTTGGGCAGTCGCGCCCTCGCCGTCGCCGCCGTGATGATCGTCCTGAGCACCCGGTAGTAGCCGCGGATCGTCGTCGACGAATACCCGCGGACCTTCTCGCCCTTGCGCTTCGCTGCGGCGCCCTTGCCGGGCGCGTACCGCTTGCGCCTCAAACCGTCGAGCCACCGATCGATGTCATCCGGCGTGATGTCATCGATGTGGAGATCCGCGATCTCCGACGTCGCGATGTGCAGTGTTGGCGGCCTCGAGGAACCGC
>DDTA01000347.1 GCA_002344285.1 Myxococcales bacterium UBA2376 | reverse complement strand
ACGCCCAAGGAGCACCTCGGGCTGCCCAACAAGAAGGACGTGAAGGACGGCGTCATCGCGTACAAGATCGCGGCGCACGCGGCGGACCTGGCGAAGGGGCACCCGGCGGCGCAGCGACGCGACGACGCCCTGTCGAAGGCGCGCTTCGAGTTCCGCTGGCAGGATCAGTTCAACCTCTCGCTCGATCCCGACACGGCTCGCGACTTCCACGACGAGACCCTGCCGGCGCCCGCCGCCAAGGGCGCGCACTTCTGCTCGATGTGCGGCCCCAAGTTCTGCTCGATGAAGATCACGCAGGACGTGCGCGAGTACGCCGCCGCTCACGGCATGTCCGAGGAGCAGGCGGTCGCGACCGGCATGGCGCAGAAGGCCGCCGAGTTCACCGACGGCGGCAAGGACTTCTACCGCGCCCCGTGACCGGACCGGCAGCGCGGGCCGCCGGTCCGGACGTTGCCACATCGTGCTGGACGGCCGCGTGTTAGGTTCCGCGGCACGATGCTGGCTCCTCGTTCCATCCTCGTCGTCGGTGCCGCGTGCGCGCTCCTCGCCGCGTGCGGGCCCACGGTCAGCGTGACGCCGCTCAACCCGTCGCCGCGGCCGTTCGCGCCGCGCAACCCGATGGCCGTGGAGATCTTCACGACCGCGCTGCCGTCGCAGCCGTACGTCGAGGTCGCGGCGCTGTCGGCCAAGGGCGGAAAGGCGGAGGAGCACGTGCCCGCGATGCGGGAGGAGGCCGGACGGCTCGGGTGCGACGCGATCGTGTTCACGAGCATGCCGCGCGACGCCACGGCGACCGGCTACAACTGGAAGACCGGGGGCGTCACCAGCACGAGCGCCAACAGCGGCTCGTCGGCGACGTGCGTGGTGTGGACGGGGGGCGCGCCGGGCCCGGGCCCGGGATACTGACGCATCGCGCTCCGTGAGACCGCCGGGAGGTGGACCTACCGGCGCGGGGGCGGGTTACCGTTGGGACATGCGCTCGGCGGCTCTTCTCGTGTGCGCGCTCGTGGCCTGCGGCGGGCTGCCGGGTGGCGGCGGCGGTGACGACGTCGGCGGTGACGACGACGGCGGGGGCGGCGACGGCGGCGGCTCGAACGGACCGGATGCGCCGCCCGGGCTGCGCGGGGTCTTCGATCCGGCGGTGACGGACGTGCTGGTGGAGATCGACTTCGAGCCGGGAGCGGAGCCGTTCACCGGCAACGTGATCGGGTTCGGCGACACCTTCGCCATCACCCGCAGCAACATCGACCGGATCTTCGCGGGGCGGAAGACGCTGTCCGTGCCGACGACGCTCGCCGGCATGGAGAACATCGGCGACGTCCCCGACGAGCAGCTCACCGTCGACGATCTGCTGGCGCTGGCCGCCGCGCACCGGGACAGCGGTGACACCGCGACGCGCAAGACCTACTACGTGCTCTTCGTGAGCGGCTACTTCACCGACGGCAGCGGCCCGCGCCCCGGCGTGCTCGGGGTCTCGATCGGCGACACCGGTGTCATCGCCATGTTCAAGGACGTCATCGACTCGACCCACATCCCGGCCACCAACGTGGCCCGCTTCGTCGAGCAGTCGACGCTCGTGCACGAGCTCGGGCACGCGATCGGGCTGGTCGCCAACGGCGTCCTCCCGACGAGCCCGCACCACGACACCGAGCACGGCGCGCACTGCACCAACCGGGATTGCGTCATGTACTGGCAGCACGAGGGCGCGAGCGACATGACCGCGTTCGTCCAGCGCTCGGTCCTGTCCGGCGACACGATCCTGTTCGACGCGGCCTGCCTGGCCGACGTCGACGCGCTCACCGGCGGGCCCTGAGCGAGGCGAGCGCGCCGCCGCCGGCGCGGAGGGCGACGGCGGCGAGCACCGCCACGCCGGCGCACGTCGCCTGGGTCGCGCCAACGGGGAGCTCGAAGAGGAACGCGACGACGTAGCCGCCGGCGCCGGCGGCGGCACCGACGAGCGCGGCGATCGCGTAGGGCACCCACAAGGGGCCGCGCGCGACGAGCACGGCGGCCACCCCGGGCATCGTCGAGAGCGCGAACGCGGGCAGGGCGCCGAGCGTGCGCGCGGACTCGCCGACCATGACGCCGATGGTCACGACCATCACCAGATCGAGCAGGCGGACGGGCACGCCCTGCACGCGGGCGGCGAGCGCGTCGAAGCTGGCGAACGTGAACCCACGGAACCACCACAGGTGCAGCGACATCACGGCGACCGCGGCGACGACGAGGCGATCGAGGTCGTCGGGGCTGACCACCACGGCCGTGCCGAAGAGGATCGCCTGGACCGCGTGCGCCTCCTGCGGCATCGAGGCGCTGGCCAGGACCGTCAGCGCCGAGAAGAGCGCGAACGAGAGGCCGAGCACCATCTCGCGCGAGAGGCCGAGGCGCCGCGGATCGGGGGCGACCAGGGCCGCGGTGACGAGCGCCATGGCGGTGCCTCCCCACGTCGGCGAGAACGACCAGCCCGTGCGCGCGGCGAGGTAGAAGGACGCGGCGACGCCGAAGCCGGCGGCCTGGGTGACGCTCGCCGACACGAACACCATGCGGCGCAAGACGATGTAGACCGACAGGAAGCCGAGGACGAGCCCGGCGACGCCGCCGGCGAGCACGGGCTCGCGGAAGAGCTCCCAGTGATCGACGAACTCCTCCCAGGTCGGGTGGTGATCGGCGGTGTCGATGTCGAGGCCGGCGACGTGATCGGTCGGCGCGTGCCGTCCGCCGTCGGCGGCGAGCGCGGCCTCGATGTCGGCGAGCTCCGGGTCGCGGTGGGCGTGCGGCCCGTGCTCAGGCGCCATGGCGGCCTCCGAACAGGCGCGTGTACGCCGGGCTGGCCACGACGTCGCCGACCTCGCCGTACATGACGTCGGGCGTGCCGTCGGCGGCGCGGTCGAGGAGCAGGACGCGGTCGCAGCGATCGATCGCCGCGGTCACGGCGTGGGTGACCATCACGATCGTGTAGCCGCGCTCGTGCGCCAGGTGCGACAGCTTCGCGTACACCGCGCGCTCGCCCTCGGCGTCCATCGACGCGGTGGGCTCGTCGAGCACGGCGACGTCGGCGCCGCCGGCGAGGACCCGCGCGAAGAGCACGCGCTGGAGCTGACCGCCGGAGAGCTCGCGCACCGGGCGGCGGGCGACGTCGGCGACGTCCATGGCGCGCAGGCCGTCGTCGATCGCGGCGGCCGGCGTGCGCCGCCACGGGCGCGCGAAGTCCCAGCCGCGCAGCGCGCCCCACGCCACCACGTCGCGCGCGCGGACGGGCACGGTCGCGTCGAGCGCGCCGGTCTGCGCGACGTACGCGGGGCGCGCGTCGGTCGCCCACGCGACGGTGCCGGCGATCGGGGGGAGCAGGCCGAGCAGCGTGCGGATGAGCGTGGTCTTGCCCGAGCCGTTGCGCCCGAGCACGAGCAGGAGGTGCCCGCGCTCGACGACGAGGTCGAGCGGCGGCAGGAGCGCGCGCCCCCGGTGACCGACGACGAGCCCCTTCGTGCGCAACGCGACCGCGTGGCCCGCGTGGTGATCGTGGGCGTGGTCGTCTGCGTGCTCGTGGTCGGTGGTCACGGCGGGCCTGTGCTCAGTGGTCGTGATCGACGAGGGCGGGCTCGACGACGACGTTGACGGTCGAGACCGTCGGCGAGCTGAGGCCGATGTAGGCCGTCCCTACCTGGAGCGGCACCACGTGGCGGCCCATCACCTCGGTGCACGCCGCGACGCTGGTGCCGCTCATCTGCGGCGTGATCGGGGCGCCGCCGGAGGTCGTGAACGCCGCGACCACGTTCTGGTCGACGTAGAAGATGTAGGGCACCGCCTCGCCGGACGCGAACGACACGAAGCCGCCGAACCCGTTCGGGTCGGCGGGCAACGTCACGGTGTACGCGCGGTGATCCGCCGCGATCGCCGGCGCGCCGGTGGTCTGCGTGGTGGCGGTGACGGGCGTGTACGGGCCGCCGGCGATGTGCTCGCAGGCCTCGACGTCGGGATCCTCGTGGCCGTGCTCGTGGCCACACGCGACCAGGAAGAGCGACGCCGGAAGGGTCAGAAGAACGTGAGCGCGCATGTCAGTAGTCCTCTCGCTGGGTGTCGGTGTCGAGCGCGAGCTCGTCGAGCTCGGCGTGGATCGCGGTGACGGAGTCGGGATCGGTCTCGACCGCCCACGTCGGGCCGGTCGCCTGCTCGAAGCGGACGCCGTCGAGCAGCGCCGCCGTGGGCAAGGCATCCACGGCGAGTGTGATGCGCGGCGCGTGGCCGCGGTCGACGGGGAGGTCGAGGGTGCCGGTGGCGGGCGCGGCGTCGTCGGCGCGGTCGAGCGCCAGTGTCCACGGCTGCGGGGCGGCGACGCGCGGGGGCGTGCGCGTGTCGCGCACCAGGCCCGCGAGCTCGAGCCGCGCCACCGGCAGCTCGACCCGGCCGACCGTCGCGAGCGGCAGATCGCACGGCGCGCCGGCGCATGCGAGCGTCTCGGCGACGCCGGTGCGCAGCTCGCGCGCGCCGACGGCCAGCCGGATCACCGGAGCCGGACCGCCGCCGCCGGCCAGCTCGGCGGCGATCTCCTCGTACGAGACCAGCCGACCGTCGTCGGCGTGGCAGTGGCCGCCGTGGCAGTTCGAGTACCCCGGCGGGGGATCGGCAGGATCGAAGTTCAGCGCGACGGTGCCGACGTCGACGAGCGCGAGCGCGCCGAAGGTCGCGCTGGCCGCCGTCACTTGCACCTCGAAGTCGGACGCGAGCTTCTGCCAGTCGCCGCCGCGCGCCGGCACCTCGGTCCAGCGCGCGGTGAAGTCGACGGTGACCTCGCCGAACGGCGCGCCGTCGTCCCACGCGCACGCGGGCACGAGCGCCACGGCGATCGCGAGCGCCGGCCGCGTCACTTCAACCCCGCCGCGAGGCTGTTCACCACCTCGTCCATGTGCTGGATGTACGACTGTCCGCGGGCGACGTCGGCGCCTCCGGGGATGCGCACGACCGCGGCCGGGATCTTCCTGGCGACGAGCGCGCAGGTCTTGTCGGGGTAGTACGCCTCCTGCGCGACGGCCTTCACCGCCTTCGCCTTGCCGAGGTCGATCACCGCCGCGACGTGGCTCGCCGTGGGCGGGATGCCGGGCTTGGGCTCGATCGTCGCGACCTCGACGAGGCCGAGCCAGTCGAGGAGGTAGGTGAGCGAGCGGTGGTAGGTGATGACCGGCGCGCCGCGGTGGGCCGCGAGGTGCTTCTCCCAGCGCGCGCGCGCGCCGTCGAGCGCGGCGAGGAACCGGGCGAGGTTGGCCTGGTAGGCCTTCGCGCGCTTGCCGTCGAGCCTGGCGAAGTGCGCGGCGATCGCGCGCGCGCAGGCCGCGGCGGCGCGCGGGTCGTAGAGGAAGTGGGGGTTGCCGGCGGCGTGGACGTCGCCCTGCGCGCGGTCGGCGACCGCGGGACGATCGCGCAGCGTCACGTGCGCCGCGCACTCGAGGTAGCCGGCGCCCGACGAGAGGATGCGCGGGTTGCGCGCCTGGGTCTGCAGCGCCGGCAGCCAGCCGATCTCGAGATCGGCGCCGATCGCGAGCAGCGCGTCGGCCTTGTTGAGCTTGAGCACGAGGCTCGGCTTGGCGTCGACGAAGTGCGCGTCCTGCGTCGGCAGCGAGATCGCCGTGACCGACACGTGCTTGCCGCCGACCTCCTTGGCGATCGCGGCGAGGCTCGGCACGGTGGCGACGACCTTGACGTCGGCGACCGCGGGTGGCGCGGCGGCGACGGTCGCGAGGGCCGCGAGGGCGACGAGTGGAACGATGGGGAGGAGCTTGCGCATGATGGACTCCTAGAACTTGTGCGCGGCGTGCGCGCCGACCGAGACCTCGAGCGCGAGGAACGCGGCCCAGATCCCGTCGCGCCAGCCGGGCATGTCGTACGAGCCCTGCGCGCGCAGGCGCGAGAACTCGGTCGGGTAGAAGGTGACGCTGGCGGACGCGCGATGACGCGCCTCCGTCCACTCGGGATCGAGGTAGTCGGCGCCGCCGTCGTCGGCGGCGGTGCCGAAGTCCCAGCGCGCGGCCGTGCCCCAGCGCGCCGCGAACCGCCAGAAGACCTGCGCGTAGCCCGAGGTGTCGACGAGCAGGTCGTGCGGGACCTGCCGGCGGCGGTGGAGCACCTCGGCCTGGAGCGACACGACCGTGGTCGACGCCTCGGTGATCGGGCGGAACTTCACGAAGAGGTCGGCGCCCCAGACGTCGGTGCGGTTGTCGTGGCCGGTGGCGTTGGGTCCGGTCGCGAGCGAGAGCCCGCCGAGGAGCGACCAGTCGGGCGAGAGCTCGGCGAACTGCTTCAGCGCGACCGTGGTCTGCACGTCGAGCGGCGTCTCGAGCGGCAGCTCGGTCGGCCCGAAGAAGCTGCGCGCCGTGCCCTCACCGACGGGATCGGTCGCCGACACGACGAGCTCCGCGTACCACGGCAGCGGCGTCAACCACGACAGCTCGACGCCGGCGCCGCGGTTGCCCTCGGCGCCGAAGACACGGCCGATCGCGAACGGCTGATCCACGAAGTCCCACGCGTGCAGGTGCGTCGGGTTGATCCGGCCGAAGCGCGTGAGGAACTGGCCGGCGCGCACCTGCAGCGAGCGCGGTAGCGCGAGCGTCGTCGCGTACGCCTCCTCGACCTCGACGCCGAACGCGCCGAACACGATGTTGGCGTCGAAGCGGAAGTACGGATCGACGGACTTGCCGATCGCCATCTCGACCTGCTGCAGGTTGAAGCCGTTCTTCGACGGATCGTGGCCGCCGGTCTGGAGGTGCTCGTCCTCGCCGAACCAGGCCGCAGCCACATCGACGATGAACGAGATGTCGGGATTCATGACCGATCCGCTCACGGGCGCGGCCGGCGGTGGTTGCGCTTTCGCCTCGGCCGCGGCGTCCGCGGCGAGCGCGGCCGCGAGCTCGGCGTCGAGCGCAGGATCACCCGCCGGATCCGGATCGGGAACGGGCTCGGGCACGGGCTCGGATTCGGGCTCGGGCGGCGGTTCGGTGCTGGGCTGGGCGACCGCGGTGGACGTGACCGCCAGGATGGCGATCGCCGCCCACGCGCGGATGCGCGATCGAGCAGACACGTGTCTCTCCGTGTTCGGGTCGTGGAACGAGGAAGCGGCCGCCTGCGCGACCGCCGGGCTCACACCGACGCGCGCGGAGGAGAGGTCTTGGGGGCCAGCCGGTAGAGCGCGGTCGCGATCGCGACCCGCGAGAGGCTCGGACGCTCCGGTTCGGCGCCAGCCGGCGCCGTGATCAGCGCCGCCTGGAGCGCCGGCTGAGCGCAGCAGATCGGGGCGATCGCCCCGCAGTGGTGATCCCCCTCCGACTCCCACCAGACCGGCTCGGCCAGGACCGGACCGCCGCCGGCCTGGGCGACGTGCGGCCCCTCGCCGGGCGCCCCGACGCGCTCGAGATGGACCTCGGCGCCGTGCTCCTCGCACCACCCGTGCTCGACGGTGGTGACGTGGCGGTGCACCCCGACGGTCCCGAGCAGGATCGCGCACAGCCCCAGGAGGGCGGCGATCGCGCGGGGACGGCGGAAGCTCACGCTCCCGGGGTACGGCGGCCGACCGAAAGTGTCAAGGCAATCCACCTACAAGCGCCCCCAAATCAGCGGATTTCCATTGATTGGGCGTCAGCGCCCGCTAGAATCGAGCCAGGGACCGTGGCCGTCCAGAAGCGAAGTCACAAGCTCGAGAAGCTGGCGCGAATCTACGATGACCAGATCGCGCCGGTCTGGGGATCGCGCTTCGGCAAGATGCTGCTGCGCAACCTGGCCGTGCCCGAGCGCGGGCAGATCCTCGATATCTCGTGCGGCACCGGCTATCCGCTGGTGGAGGTCCTGCGCCGCAAGGGTGAAGGCGCGCGTGTGATCGCGATCGACGCGTCGAGCGCGATGCTCGACGTCGCCCGGCGCAAGGTCGCCGGCGCCAAGGGCGTGTTCTTCCGCACCGAGAGCCCGCTCCCCAAGCTCTCGTTCGCCGACGACGTCTACGACCTCGTCATGTGCAACCTCGGCCTGCCCGAGATGCCGAGCGTGAAGACCGCGATCAGCGACTTCGCGCGCGTGACCAAGCTGGGCGGCGAGGTGCGCTGCACGCTGCCGCTCGAGGGCAGCTGGCAGGAGTTCCACGACATCTACCGCGAGGTGCTGGTCAAGCACGACCGCCACGAGGCGCTCGACCGGCTCGATCGCCACGTCGCGAGCTACCCGACCGTCGAGGATTGCGAGGCGTGGTTGCGCGCCGCCGGGCTCGAGCCGCGCGTCGAGATCGACGAGTTCTCGCTGCTCTTCCGCAGCTCGCGCGAGTTCTTCTTCGCGCCGGTCGTCGAGTACGGCCCGCTCGCCGAGTGGAAGGCGATCGCCGGCAGCGGGCAGGAGCTGCAGGACACGTTCTGGTACATCAAGGAAGCGATCGACGCCTACTTCGGCGGGCGCGCGTTCCAGGTGACCATCAAGGCCGGCCTCATCGTCGGCCAGAAGCTCGCGCGCGAGCCCGACCTCGACGACGACGTGTCGACCGGGCGCGTCGAGCTGCTCGAGTCGAACGAGGTGCGGATGCCGGCGCGGATGGCGCAGGGCTCCGTGCGCGACCAGGGCACGGCGGAGCTCGACATCCTCGAGATCCAGGAGGTCGAGGGCTCGCAGGACATCGACTACGGCGAGATCGCCCTCGACGCGTTCACCGATGGCAAGTCGCGGCCCGGGCACCTCGATCGCTCGCGCTCGCGCTCGATGGGGGAGTCCCCGTGGGACGGCGACGACCTGGACGGCGGCGCCGGTGGCGACGTGGACGACGAGCTCGACAACATGGCGACCGGCGATCAGTTCAAGCCGGTCCGCGGCCGCGGCGACGACGACAGCGAGTAGGCTCCGGCCATGACCGTCGCGACGCGCGAAGGCTATCTCGCGCTCTGCCAGGAGCTCATCGAGCACGACCGCCGCTACTACGTCGAGGCGGCGCCGACCATCTCCGACGTCGAGTACGACCGCATGACGGTCCGACTGCGCGAGCTCGAGGCCGCGCACCCCGACTGGGTCGTGCCGTGGTCGCCGACCCGGCGCGTCGGGCACGAACCGGTCGGCGCGTTCGCCAAGGTCGTGCGCGAGCGGCCGATGCTCTCGCTCGACAACACGTACGACGAGGACGACCTGCGCGCCTTCCACGATCGCGTGGTCAAGGGCCTCGACGGCGAGGCGCCGAGCTTCTCGATCGAGCCCAAGATCGACGGCTTCGGCATCGAGCTCACGTACCAGGCCGGCGAGCTGACGCTGGCCGCGACCCGCGGCGACGGCACGATCGGCGAAGACGTCACCACCAACGTGCGGACGATCCGCGCGATCCCGACCCGGCTGCGTGAGCCGGTCGACATCGTCGTGCGCGGCGAGATCTACATGGCCAAGGAGGTCTTCCTCCGCATCAACGCCGAGCGCGTCGCCGCCGGCGAGGAGCCGTGGAAGAACCCCCGCAACCTGGCCGCGGGATCGATCAAGCTGCTCGACCCGCGCGACGTCGCGAAGCGGCCGATGTCGGCGATCCTGTACGAGGTCGTCGACGGCGAGCGCTACGCGAACGGACACCTCGCGTCGCTCGAGCTGATCCGCAACCTCGGCATCCCGACGTCGACCGACAACGCGCGCGCCGAGGGCTGGGACGCGCTGGCGGCGGCGGTGCAGTCGTGGGCCGACCGGCGCGACGCCTTGCCCTACGAGCTCGACGGGCTCGTGGTCAAGGTCGACGACTTCGGGCAGCGGCGCGCGCTGGGGACGACGTCCAAGTTCCCGCGCTGGGCGATCGCCTACAAGTTCCCGGCGCGGCAGGTGACGACGCTGGTGAAGGAGATCGAGCTGAACGTCGGCCGCACCGGCGCGGTGACGCCGGTCGCGATCCTCGAGCCGGTCGAGGTCTCGGGCACGACCGTGCAGCGCGTGTCCCTGCACAACTGGGATCAGGTGGCGCGCCTCGATATCGGCGACGGCGATCGCGTGCTGATCGAGAAGGCGGGCGAGATCATCCCGCAGGTGCTGGGCGTGACCGAGCGCGCGGCGACGCCGCGATGGACCGCGCCGGCGGTGTGCCCGTCGTGTGGGGCCGCGCTGGAGAAGGAGGCCGACAAGGTCGTGCTCGCGTGCTCGAACCGGCTCGGCTGTCCGGCGCAGCGGCTGGCGGCGATCGAGTTCTTCGCGGCCCGCGGCCTCATGAACATCGACGGGCTGGGCGAGCGCATCGTCGCGCAGCTGGTCGAGGCCGGGCTGGTCGGCGACGTCGCCGATCTGTTCGACCTGACCGCGGCCCAGCTCGAGGGGCTCGATCGCTTCGCCGCCCAGAGCGCGCGGAACCTGGTCGCGTCGATCCAGCAGGCCCGGGAGAAGGCGACGTTCTCGCGGCTGCTCGCGGCGCTCGGCATCGCGCACGTCGGCGGCGTGGTCGCGCGCCCCATCGCCGGGAAGTTCGGCTCGCTGTCGAAGCTCCTGGCCGCCGCCGACGCGACCACGTCGGACGAGCTCGTCGCGCAGCTCACCGAGATCGAGGGCATCGGCGAGGTGATCGCGCGCGCCGTCGACCGCTTCGTGCGCGATCCGCACGCGCGCGCCGTCATGGACAAGCTGATCGCGCGCGGCGTCGATCCGGTCGAGCCGGTGGCCGCGCCCGCGACCGGGCCGCTCGCCGGCAAGACGCTGGTCGTCACCGGCACGCTGTCGAAGCCGCGCGGCGAGGTGCAGGCGGCGATCGAGGCGGCCGGCGGCAAGGTCGGCGGCTCGGTGACCAAGAAGACCGACTACCTCGTCGCCGGCGCCGACACCGGCAAGACCAAGCTCGACGCCGCCGCCAAGCACGGCGTCGCCGTCATCGACGAGGCCGCCCTGGCGGCCTTGCTCGCGGGCGACGCCACGTAGCTCACTCGTCGAGCTCGTCGCCGAACAGCTCCGAGACGTCGAGCTCCATCGCGTCGAAGGGCTCGGCGCGAACGCGATCGCCCGAGGTCGCCCGCAGCACGACCGTGTAGCCGTCGGGCGCCCAGCGGTGCACGAGCAGCATCTTCTCCTCGGGGTGGAGCGCCCAGTAGTACGGCACCTCGGCGGCGTGCAGGACCCTGGGCTTGACGACCAGGTCCTGCCGTTCGTGCGACGGCGAGACGATCTCGCACACCCAGTCGGGGCGGGACCGGATCGGCCAGCCAGACGGGCGCTCCGGGTGCCGATCGCGTCGCCATCCGGCGGCATCGTGGCAGTACACCTCGCTGCTCGTGTGCTCGACGTGGATCTCGAGCATGATCCACCATCCGCCCGGGCCGCGGGAACCGGGGCGGCGGTTGAAGCCGTGGAGGACGCCCCCGAGACGCCCCTCGGCGAAGCCGTGTGCGGACGAGGGCGCGGCCTTCTCGACGATCGCGCCGCCGACGATCTCGAGACGATCGTTGTCGGCGCTAGCCTCGAGGTCCGCGACCGTCGCGGGCGTGGGCTTCGAGGGGACCGCCATCTCCGCAGTCTAGCGCGAACGGCGCGGGCGGCGGGCAGCGGACGCAGCGCGCTCGGCGGCGAGCTTGTGGAAGCTGGCGAGGCGCTCGGCCGCGAGGTCGCCGCGCTCGACCGCCGCGCGCACGGCGCAGTCCGGCTCCTCGCGGTGGCGGCAGTCGGAGAAGCGGCACGCCGCGGCGAGCTCGGCGATGTCGTCGAAGGCGGACGCGGACGGGTCCTCGTCGTCGCCCCAGAGCTGGAGCTCGCGCATGCCCGGCGTGTCGATGAGCACCCCGCCGTCGTCGGCGAGCACGAACAGCTCGCGGCGCGTCGTCGTGTGGCGCCCGCGGTCGCCGAGGTCGCTCACTGGCTGCGTGGAGAGCGCGACCTCGCCGGCCATGAGCGCGTTCACGATCGTCGACTTGCCGACGCCGGAGCTGCCGACGACGACGGCGGTGCGACCGGGGCCGAGGAACGGGGTGAGGGCGCCGAGGCCGCCGCCCGTCGTCGCCGTGGTCGCGACCACCGGGCTCTCGCCGGCGACCGCGGCGATGGTCGCGAGCATCGCCGCCGGGTCGTCGACGAGGTCGATCTTGTTGAGCACGATCACGGGCGTGGCGCCGCCGTCGCGCACGGTCGTGAGGTAGCGCTCGAGCCGGCGTGGCTTGAGCTCCTGGTTCGCCGAGGTCACGACGAACGCGACGTCGACGTTGGCGGCGAGCGGCTGCGGCTCCTCGCGATCGCCGGCGGCGCGGCGGACCAGGCACGTGCGCCGCGGCAAGATGGCGCGCAGCGGCGCGCGCGAGCCGGAGGCGCGGGCGGTGGCCGCGTCGCCGACCGCGATCCAGTCGCCGACGACGGGCAGCGCGCGCCTGTCGCCGGCGGCGAAGAACATCTTGCCGGTCGGCTCGGCCCAGAAGGCGCCGGCCTCGTCGACGACCTCGACCGCACCGCGGTGCTCGACGGCCACGCGCGCCGGCGAGAGCGGGCCGGCCGCGCGCGCGGCCTCGAGCTCGGGAGACGCGGCGAGCTCGGCCCAGGCCGCCGCCCACCCGTCGTTCCAGCCCAGCTCGGCGAGCGTCGGCATGAGGTCGTCAGGTCCGGAAGCGGCGGCTATCCGCGACCGTCTTCCGGTACCCCGCGAGCTGGCTCGCGATCTGATCGGGGCCCCAGCCGAGGATCGCGGCGAGGCGCGCCGCGACGCGCTCGGCGACGTCGAGCCCCTGATCGCGTCCGACGAGGAGCAGCGGCACGCGGCGGGCGAGCACGTCGTCGACGGTCCGGGCCTGGTCGTGACGTGCGGCGAAGTCGACCTCCGCCCACACGTACGGCAGCTCCGGGTTCAGCCGCTCGCTCAGCGTGCGGTCGGCGGCGATGGCCTCGCCGAGGAGGCGGGCGCGCACGCCGTACACGCCGCACAGGTGGGTCGCGGTCTCGCCGTCGATCCCGTGCTCGTCGATGAGCGCGCGGCCGATCCTGGCGACGCCCTCGAGCGAGGGCTCGTCGAGCCCGTCGGCGCCGGGCAGGGGACGGTGCTTGGTCCCCGAGCGCTCGCGGCCGTCGGCGTCGAACTCGCTGTCGTGCTCGCGCAGCCACTTGAGGGTCTTGCGCACGGCTTCCTTGGCCATGCGGCGGTACGTGGTGAGCTTGCCGCCGGCGATGATCACCAGCCCGTCGTCGCGCGTGAAGATGTCGTGCTCGCGCGAGACCGCGCTCTCGTCCTCGTCCTCGTCGCCGCGGATGAGCGGACGCAGCCCCGCCCAGGTGGCGATGACGTCGGCCGGCGTGAGCTCGCACTGCGGGAAGTAGCCGTTGATGCTGTTGCACAGGTACGCGGCGTCGGCGGCGTCGGCGTGGACCTCGTCGGCGGTGCCCTCGAAGTCGGTGTCGGTGGTACCGAGGACGGTGCGGCCGCGCCACGGGATCGCGAACATCACGCGGCCGTCGACCGGCGAGAGCAGCGTGATCGCGCGACCGAGCGGGAGGCGCTCGTGCGGGATGACGAGGTGCACGCCCTTGGTGCGGCGCAGGAGCTCGCGCTTCAGCGGGACCTCGAAGCGCCTGACCATCTCGTCGGTCCACGCGCCCGCGGCGAGCACGACGACGCGCGCGCGCAGCTCCTCCGTGGCGCCGGTCAGGACGTCGCGCACGGCGACGCCGCGGATGCGGCCGCCGTCGTCGCGCACGAGGCGCGTGACCTCGGTGTAGTTGCGGCAGTCGGCGCCGAGCGCCTGGGCGTCGAGGATGTTCTCGAGCACGAGCCGCGCGTCGTCGGTGGCGCAGTCGTAGTACTCGATCACGCCGCGGAGGCCCTCGGTCCGGAGGCACGGCTCGAGCCGGCTCGCCGCCTTGGCGCCGCGGAAGGTCTTGTGCATGCGCGGCGCGCGGAAGAGGGCGAGCGAGTCGTAGATCCAGAGCCCGATGTTCATCAGCTCGAGGCCCGGGCGGGTGCCCTCGAAGATCGGGACCAGGAACGGCATCGGGCGCACGAGGTGCGGCGCGACCCGGGTCTGCACGCGGCGCTCGCTCACGCTCTCGAAGACGAGCCCGATCTCGCCGTGCTCGAGGTAGCGGAGCCCGCCGTGCACCAGCTTGGACGACTTGGACGACGTGCCCGAGCCGTAGTCGCCCTTCTCGAAGAGGGCGACCCGGAGGCCGCGCAGGACGGCGTCGCGGGCGATGCCCGCGCCGGTGATGCCGCCACCGATGACCACCAGATCGAGCAACTCGCTCACGATCGCCTCTGCGTCACAGTCCCACCACCATTTCGCGGATGGCGGAGACCGTCAAGCACGAGCCTCGCTCATGCCGGATCGTGCGCGCTGGCTCACGGGGCATCGAGCGCCGCCTTCAGCTTCACGTCGTCGAACGCGACCAGATCCTTGCCGGTGAGGCCGGCCTTTGCCGGCGCGGGGATGGCGCCCGCGGCGCCGCCGCCCGCGGCGGCGTCGAGCAGCTGCGACAGCGCGTCGACCTGGCCGTCCTCGACGACGAGCTCGATCGTGCGGCCCTGGGCCACGGCGTTCAGCGCGGCGGCCCAGCGCTCGACCATGGGGCGATCGGGGAGCGGAAGGGGCGCCGACGCGACGACGACGCCACCTGGGTCGACGACGGCGATGCGCGGCGTGGCGAGACCGACGCGCAGGCGCCGTCCCGCGCCGTCCGGCGGCGTCGCTCCGAGCGGCAGCGGGTGCGCCGCGACGAGGCCACGCCACAACGCGGCCGGCGCCGCCGCGGCGACGGCGAGGTGCGCGCGCTCGGTGCCCAGCGCGGCCAGGACGTCGCCGACGATGCGCGCGGGCGCGGCGCGCGGCGCGATGATCACGGGGGTGTCGAGGCGGTCGGTCAGCGCCGGCGGGGGCGTCGCCGAGACCGCGGCCAGGGCCGCCGCGAGCTCGCCGTGGCTCGCGATGCGCGCGCCGGGGTAGGGCGTGTCGCCGTCGTCGAGCTGGAGGCCGTTCGCCGTCACCTGCGCGAAGGCGAGGCGACCGACGAAGACGGCATCGGTGGTCACGGTGATCGCCTTCCACGGCGTGCCCGGGCGCAGGCCGCCGCCGGGCACGATGAACGACGTGCCCGGCGCGGTGAACGGTGGCAGCGGCAGGAGCATGGCGGTGAGCGCGGCGTCGAGGCGCGCCTGATCGCTCGGCGGCAAGGTCGCGCGTGCGACGTGCAGCTTGTCGCCGATGGCGCCGAGCGCGTACCAGGCGCCGCTGGCGAAGCGCTCGCTGTCCTTGTCGACGTGCATCAACTCCGGGCACGCCTCGGCGAGCGCGCGCCACGGCCGCGTCGACGGCTTGCCGGGCAAGAGCTCGGCGAGCTGCCCGCGGAAGACGGCCGCCGCCTGGTTGGTGCACACGCCGCCGCACGCGTCGACGATGGCCCAGACCTCCTCGAGATCGACCGGCGTGCCGGTGTCGGCGCGGTCGGCCGCGATCAGCGGATCCCAGGGACGACCGCAGAGCCCGCAACCGCGTACGATCGCGCCGCCGCGCTCGAACGCCGGCATGCTCGCCGCGCGCTCGAGGGTGCTGACACACCGTCCAACGTCACCCGCCTCGGCCTTCCCCGTGCCCGTGCCCGTGCCCGTGCCCGTGCCCGATCTCTCTTTCTTCCCGCCGCACGCCATCGCTGCCGTGCAGAGGACAGTCGCGATCACGCTCCGGCGCATCGCCTCATTCTACCCTCACGCCTCACGGTCGCGGGCGCAGCGGCGGTGGCGCGCCGCACAGCGGGCACGGATCACTCACCGCCACCCAGTCGCAGTCGTCGCAGGCGAGCGCCATGACGTGGAACCCGTCCTCCCCCAGGAGCGCGGCCGCGGACGGCTGGGTCGGCCGGCTCCCCGCCGCCGTGCGCACCGTCGCCGGCGTCAGGCCGATCACCGTGAGCTCCATCCCGTCGCACGACGGACACCGCTTCGGCACGGCCAGCCGTGAGGGCCCGGCGGCGAGCGCGAGCCCGCCGGCGGCGTGGCATCGAGGGCAGTCGTCGTGCTCGTAGGCG
>DDTA01000033.1:285-31717 GCA_002344285.1 Myxococcales bacterium UBA2376 | reverse complement strand
TGGCGCACGAGATCAAGAACCCGCTCACGCCGATCCAGATGGCGATGGACACGTTGCGCAAGGTCTGGCGCAAGCAGCACCCGTCGTTCGGGGAGATCCTCGAGGAATCGACCACGACCGTGCTCGAGGAGGTCGAGCGCCTGAAGCGCATCGTGAGCGAGTTCTCCGACTTCGCGCGCCTGCCCAAGCCGGCGCCGATGCCGACCGACATCAACGAGGTCGTGGCCGGGGCGCTCGCGCTCTACGAGGGCGCGACGCCGGTGGAGCGCCGGCTCGCCGACGGCCTGCCGACCATCGAGGCGGACAAGGGGCAGATGACCCAGGTGCTCCTCAACCTGCTCGAGAACGCGCGCGACGCGATCTCGGGCAAGGAGGACGGCAAGATCGTGGTGACGACGCGCAAGGGCGACGCCGGCGATCGCGTCGAGCTCGCCGTCGAGGACAACGGTCCGGGTGTCGCCTCCGACATCCGCGACCGCGTCTTCACCCCGTACTTCACCACCAAGCAGGGCAAGGGCGGCACCGGCCTCGGCCTCGCGATCGTGCACCGCATCGTCGGCGATCACGGCGGCCGGATCATGGTCACCGAGGCGACGTCCCTGGGCGGCGCCCGCGTCGTCGTCGAGCTGCCGCTGCGGCCGGGGCAGCTGCTCCTCGCGTCGCGGGTGTAGGCTGCCGGCGTGCAGCGCCTCCCCATCGCCGTCACCGCCATCCTCGCCGCCACGTCGACCTTCGCCGCCTGCGGCGGTGGTGCGCCGCGGACCGCCGGTCCCCCCGCAGGGCCGCCCGCGGAGGAGGACACCTCGTCGAGGGTCGACGCGGCGACCGACACGGCGCCGACCTTGCGGCTGCCGCGCACCACCCGTCCGATCGCGTATCGCGCGACGATCCACGTCGATCCGGCGCAGGCGACGTTCGCCGGTGCGATCGAGATCGACGTCGAGGTCACCGCGCCGGCGTCCACCATCTGGATGCACGGCTCGCGGCTCGAGATCGACGAGGCGACCGCGCGCCAGGGGGCCGAGCGCGTCGCGCTCACCGCGAGGACCCACGGCGTCGACTTCCTCGCGTTCACCGCGCCGCGGGTGCTCGAGGGCGCGTGGACGCTCGAGATCCGCTACCGCGGCATGCAGGAGCGCAGCGCGACCACCGGGCTCTTCGGCCAGGAGGACGCCGGCGACTGGTACGCGTTCACCCAGCTCGAGGCCGTGTACGCGCGCCGCGTCTTCCCGTCGTTCGACGAGCCCGATCGCAAGACGCCGTGGACGCTCACGCTCGAGGTGCCCGCCGCGCTCACCGCGGTGTCCAACACGCTCCAGGTCGGCGAGGAGCCGATCGCCGGGGGCTGGAAACGCGTACGCTTCGCCCCGACCAGGCCGCTGCCCACGTACCTCGTGGCCTTCGCCATCGGCCCGTTCGAGATCGTGCCCGCCGGCGCGAGCCGTGCCGGGGTGCCCATCCGCATCCTCGCCCCGAAGGGCAAGGCGGCCCACGCCGCGCTGTCGGTCGAGGTCGTGCCCCGCGCCCTCGAGCTGCTCGAGGACTACTTCGCCATCCCGTACCCCTACGACAAGCTCGACTTCGTCCCGATCCCGCTCACCGTCGGCTTCGGCTGCATGGAGAACGTCGGCATGGTGACGTGCGCCTCGCGCTACATGCTGTTCGATCCGGCGTCGCCGTCGCCCCTCGACCGGCGCACGATCGCCGGGCTCGCCGCGCACGAGCTCGCGCACATGTGGTTCGGCAACCTGGTGACGCTGGCGTGGTGGGACGACATCTGGCTGAACGAAGGGCTCGCCACGTGGATCCAGGATCGCGTCATCCACGCCATCGATCCACGCCCCGACGACGTCTTCGGCGACGTCGACAACCACGCCGGTGCGCTCGCGGCCGACAGCCTCGCCACCGCGCGCGCGGTGCGGCAGCCGATCGCCACCGCGAGCGACGTCCTCAACATCTTCGACGGCGTGAGCTACGGCAAGGCCGCGGCCGTCCTGACCATGTTCGAGCGCTGGGTCGGCCCCGAGGCCTTCCAGCGCGGCATCCGCGCCTACCTGACCAGGCACGCGCACGGCAACGCGACGACCGCCGACTTCATCGCCGCGATGAGCGCGGGCATCGGCCGCGACATGTCGGGCCTGGCGACCTTCCTCGATCGGCCCGGTGCGCCGCTGCTCGCCGTCGATCTCCGCTGCGACGCCGGCAGACCGCCGGCGGTGACGATCGCCCAGACGCGCTACCTGCCGCCGGGCTCGGCGACGCCGGCGGCCGTGACCTCGACCGCGCCGTGGCAGATCCCGCTCTGCGTCGCGTACGACAAGGACGGCGCGCGCGCCGAGACGTGCGCGGTCATCACGACCACCACGGCGGAGGTGCCGCTCGACGCGACGTCGTGCCCGAAGTGGCTCTGGCCCAACGTCGGAGGCACCGGTCATTACCACGTCACGATGCCGCCCGCGCTCGTGGCGCAGGCGAGCGGTCACGGCTGGTCGCGCCTCTCGCCGGTCGAGCGCATCGCGCTGAGCGTGGATCTCGGCGCGATGATCGACGCGGGTCAGCTCGACGTCGCCACCGGCCTCGCGCTCGCGCCGCGGCTCCTGCGC
This sequence comes from Myxococcales bacterium UBA2376, assembly GCA_002344285.1. GTDB lineage: Bacteria > Myxococcota_A > Polyangia > Haliangiales > Haliangiaceae > UBA2376. The sequence continues at coordinate 29,114 of DDTA01000033.1, read as the reverse complement.
GAAGGCAACCGCGCGGCGGCCGAGCACGCCGTCGGGTTCGCGTCGGTGCGGCGCTACGTGCCCGAGGCGCGGATGGCCGCGTACGATCGCTGGCTCCTGAAGCTGTTCGGCGCCGAGGCGCGCAAGCTCGGCTGGCAGCGCAGGCCAGGCGAGGCGCTCGACGTCGATCGTCGCCGCGGCGCGCTCGTCACCGTCGCCGCCGACGCCGGCGACCGCGCGCTCCTGCGCGACGCCGTGAAGCTGGCGAGGTCGTGGCGAACGCTACCGCGCGAGAGCCGCGGCCGGATCATGCGCGCCGCGGTGCGCACCGACGGCGCGACCTTCGACCGGCTCCTGGCCGAGGCGCTGACCGAGCCCGAGCGGATGCTCCGCCGCGAGCTCTTCGGCGCGCTCACCGGCACGCAGGAGCCGGCGCGCGTCGCCAAGGTCCTCGCGCTCCTCCTCGACGACCGGGTCGACATCCGCGAGGTGATGTACGTGCCCTACGGCTTCGGGCGCGAGCCCGCGCGCACGCAGGTCGAGGGCTTCGTGCGCGCGCACCTCGACGAGCTGCTGGCCCGTTCGCCCTCGGAAGGCGTGGCCAGCGGCTCCGCCGAGTACGTCGGCTACTTCACCGGCGCCTGCGACGCCGCGCGGCGCGACGAGCTCGCCGGCTTCGTGACCGCGACCTTCGGCGACGTGCCGGGGGCGGCGCGCGAGATCGCGCAGGAGGTGGAGCGCATGGACCAGTGCATCGCGCGCAAGACGAAGCTCGGCCCGCAGGTCGAGGCGTGGGCCGCGACCTTGCGCTGACCCTTCGACTCGCCCTCGCTGCGCTCGGGCTCGCTCAGGGTGAACGGGTCAGGCTTGCTTGACCGGCGTCGCCTTGAGCGCCGCCTTGCCGTCCTTCACGTAGACCGAGAACTTCACGCCGACGCAGCCGGGCTTGGCCATCAGGTCGTCGCGGTTCTTGCGCAGCTTGTCGGAGAACTTGGGGTACGTGAGGCCCGCGGTCGGCTCGCCGCAGCGCTTCTTCAGCTCGACGAACTCGTTGAAGACCGCGCGGAAGGACGCCTCTTCCTCCGCGCTGCCGACATCGGGCACCGGCTCCTCGGCGGTGAGCAGCTCGTGGAGGCCGGAGAGCCCGCCGGGCGCGGCCATGACCAGCGCGGGCGAGATCTGCGGGTTCGACGCGCTCGGCATCGGCGCCGGCGGAGGCGTGCCCGCGCTCGAGGTGCCGGGCAGCGGCGGCTTGGGGCGAGGTGGCGGTGGCCTGGGGATCGCGCCCGAGGCGCCTGCGGGCAGCGGCGGCGCCGTGACTCGCGCCGGCTGGCTCGACGAGAGATCGAGGTCGGGCGCCGGAAGTGGATCGCTGAAGCGGAACTCGGCCGACGGCGCGGGGCGAGACATCTCGGGACGTGCGGGCACGGGCCCACCGAGATCGAGCGTACCCAGGCCGCCGCCGCCGCCGCCGCCGTCGCCCTCGCCCGGTCCGAGCAGCTGATCGAGGTCGCGGCGCGCCGCCCGCGCCTCGCGCGCGAGCTTGTCGATCTGGATGTTGATCGAGCGCGCGATCGATCCGAACCGGCCGCGGTGCTGCTCCTCGGGCAGGCGCTCGATCTGCGCCCGCGCGAGCTGCACCGAGTCGGCGGCGAGCTTGCGCACGGGGCGGTCGGCCTCGAGGATCATGAGCGCGAGGCCGACGCCGAGCGCGGCGAGGAAGCCGAGCGCGACCAGCGGCCACGGGAAGTTCGAGAAGGACAGGTCGTCCTTGGTCACCGCGTCGAGCGTCGCGCCGAGGCCGAGGGTCCTCGAGCGCTCGATGAACACCGTGAAGAACGCGCCCCGGGTCTCGGCCTCGCCGGGCAGGCGCGCGAGCACCGCGGTGTACTCCTCCTTGCCCGAGCGCCCCATGAACGGCTGCGCCTTGCAATCGGCCGCCGGGTCGGCGCCGGAGGCGGCGAGCTTGGCGTGGACGTCGTGGACCTTGTCCATCGTGATCGTCGACGACGCCGCGACGTTCTGGCCGTCGGCGTAGAACGCGATCTTGGCGCCCAGCGGCCGCATGAGGCCCTCGGCGTACTCCTTGGTGATCGCGTTGCCCACGACGACGGCGCCGACGTACGTCGGGCCCTTGATCACCGGTGACGCCGCGACGCGCCAGAGCCGGTTGTCGGCGTGCCACAGGTCGTCGCGCAGGTAGCCGGCGAGGGCGTCGTCGACGAGCCAGCGGCCCGCGATCGTGTCGCCGTACTCGCGCTCGTCGATGCCGGCGCGCGCGACCACGCGGCCGCGCGCGTCGATGAGGATCGCGAAGTCCGGGCGCGTGCCCTTCACCTCCGCGATGGTGTCGGCGGCGAGCTCGCGCGCGTCCTTGGCGTCCTTCTCGCTGATCGACTCGGCGGCGCTCGCCTTCTCGAGCGCGAGCTCCACGGCCGGCTGGCGCGCGAAGGCGCCGGCGACGTCGACCTGCACGCGCGCGCTGTCGCGCATCTGGATGCCGACGACGTCGCAGGCCACGACGAGGCGCTGGCGCTCCTCGTCGACGCGCGCGCGCTGCGCCGGTCGGGGCAGGAGCAGCGCGACGGTGATGGCGATCGCGGCGGCCGCCGCGACGATGAAGAGCCAGATCTTGGACCAGAACACGGCGCGGCGTCGCTTTCTTACGGCTTCACCGGCCACCGGGCCGGCAGCTTGAGGGTGAGCTCGGTGCGCCGCTCGCCGACGGTGATCTGCTCGTCGGGCCGGTCGAGCCAGCCGGTGTCGTACCAGACCTTCACGACCCACTCGCCCGGCGGAACGTTCGGGATCTCCCACTCGCCCTTGGCGTTGGGCGTGGCGAAGAACGGCGAGGCCATGACCACGATGCGGCCCTTCAGGTGGGGCGACGACTCGTCGAGGATCTCGATCGGCCCGGCCTCCGTGCCCGGGATGAACGTGATCTCCGCGGTCGGGTTGAGCGGCTTCTTGATGAGGAGGGACGGCTTGCCCGCCGCGACCAGCACCGGTGACGACCGCCCCTTGTTGCGGATGCGCACCTCGCCGCCGATGCGCACCGGGAGCACCGGCCGCGCGAACGACTCGCCGAGGAGGTCCCAGCTCACGGCCTGCGGCGGCGGTGAGGAGAACTGCGTCGTCGGCGCCGGCTCGAGCGAGATGACGATCGCCGGGAGCGGGTTGACCGGTCGCACCGGCGCCAGCGGATTGGGCGTTCGATCGACGAAGGCCTTGCCGCGAGGCGGTGGACGATCGGGCGCGCCGGGAGGCAACTCCAGCTTCCCCGACACGGTGCCGGCGGCGGCCGGCGCGGCCATGCAGAGCACGGCAACGGCGCAGAGCGAGCGCGGGTGCATACCCTCGACGTGATCGTAGCCGCGCGCTCGCCGACGGCACAAGGGCGTGGGGCGGGTTTACACCGCCGTTGTCAGGGTCGGCGCAACGCGGAGGTCGCCAGCGCGAGGTGGGCGAACGCGGTGACGACGAGCGCGTGGTCGATCCGGCCATCGCGCAGCATCGCGGTGGCCTCGGCGAGCGGCACCGTGAACGTCGAGATGACCTCGCCGGCGTCGAGCTCCGTGGCGGTCGTGGGCCGCGCGTCGAGCGCGAGCCACGTGAACAGGCGGTTGCCGTGGATGGCCGGGTTGGGCTCGACCGTGCCCACATGTCGCCACTCGGCGGCGGTGTACCCCGTCTCCTCGGCGAGCTCGCGGCGGGCGGCGGCGCCGTGGTCCTCGCCCGGGTCGACCATGCCGCCCGGGATCTCGACGTGCACGCGATCCGCGCCGTGGCGGTACTGGCGGATGAGCACGACCTCGTCGGCCGGGGTGAGCGCGATGACGTTCACCCAGTCGGGTGTGTCGAGCACGGTGAAGTCGCGCTCGGCGCCGGTCTGCGGATGGGCGGCGCGCACGGCCATCGAGCGGAAGATGCGGTAGTCGTGGACCTGGGTGCGCGCGAGCACGCGCCAGCGCAGCGCTCCCCCGTCGTCGTCGTCCGGTGCGGCCATGCGGTGCAGGTTACGCGTACAGCGGCATCGCGTCGACGAACGGCGTCGTGCACGGCGGTCCATCGGCCCAGGCGAGCGCCGCCGTGCCAGCCGGCCCGATCGCCGCGAGCGTCGCGGAGCGGGTGCCGTAGCGGGGCGTGTGGACACACAGCGCTTGCAGCGTCGCCGCCAGCTCGGGCGGGATCGCGGCTCCCTCGGGCAGCGGCGGGACGCGCTCGGGCGGCGGCGTGGTGTGGTCGCCGAGGATCGCGGGCAGCGCGGCGAACAGCGCCGGCCGCGGCGCGCCGGCGAGCGCTGCCAGGCGCGACGCGGCGTGGTCCGCCTTGGGGAACTCGGGCGAGCCGAGGCGATCGTTGGTGAGAACGTGCACCCCGCGACCGAGCCGGGCGATCTCGACGGTGCCCGCGCGCCGCACGTAGGCGACGTCGGCGCCGGTGGCGTCGCCGAAGAGCAGGTTGCCACTCGCGTACGAGGTCGCGTCGAGCCCCTCGACGTACGCGCGCATCGCGGCGCGATCGGGCTGGCCGACGAGCGCGATCACCAGCTCGCCGCGCGAGCGCGGCGCGCCCTCGTGCACCGCCTCGCGCTGGTTGGTGACGCCGGCGAAGCGGCCGTCGCGCGCGATCGCGAGCCACGACCCGCCGGAGCGGAGATCGAGCCCGCCGACGACTCCGGGCGCGAGCACGGCGGGCGCGCGGGCCGGGCGGTCGTAGAGCTCGTCACGGTTGGCGGCGAGCACGATCGGCGTGCCCGGCACCACGTCGACCAGCGCGATCAGCGTGCACACGCGTCGCTCGCGGCCGCTAGAGGGACTCGGCGCGGACGTGCAAGGCGAAGCTGCCGGCCGCGGCCGCCGCGTCCTTCTGGCACTGCGCCGCCCACGCCTCGCAGACGTCGTCGCTGACGCCACTGCCGAGATCGACCCAGACCTTGATCTCGTCCTGGTCGTCGCCCGAGGGGTGGACCCGGATCTCCTTCGCCTTCTTGCCGCCGTGACCGACGTAGCTGGCCAGAAACTCCTCGACCTTCTGCGCGGCCTGGTTGATGTCCATGGGACACGAGTTTATCCGATCCGCCGTGTGGTAACGTGCCTGCACGCATGGCGAGCGATCCCAAGGAGAAGCTCGAGGAAGAGGCCGTCGCCACCGAGGAGAGCGACAGCCGCGAGGTCTACCTGCGCGAGGGTCGCAAGCTCACGGTGTCGCAGCAGGGCGGCGAGGAGCTGGTCGAGATCCGCGGCTCGTCGGGGATGCTCGAGGTCCGCATCCGGCTCACCGAGCACGGTCCGGTCCTGCAGATGGAGAGCGCGCGTCTCCAGCTCAAGGCGACCGAGGCGGTCGAGGTCGAGGCGCCGGCGCTGAACGTGCGGACGACCGAGTCGATCAACCTCGAGACCAAGGGCGAGGTGAAGGTGCAGGCCGAGGGTGAGGTCGACATCGACGGCGCGAAGATCCACCTCAACTGAATCACGCGGCTGCGGGCTACGCGGCCTCGAGCACGAAGTCGAAGCGTCCCCAGAACCCCGGCGTGTCGCGGTTGGGGCCGACCTGCGCGAGCACGAGCGACGACACGAACCACGGATCGCCGTCGTTGTACGGATCGCCGGGGAAGTAGAGCTGCGTCGTGAGCTCGCGGTGGCCGGGCGCGGTCAGCTTCACGTGCACGTGGCGCGGCCGGTAGCGTGCGCCGTTGAGGTAGCGGCCGGGCACGATGCTGTCGACGTGCCAGCGCCCGTCGTCGCCGGAGGTGAGCTGGCCGCGCAGCTTCCAGCCGGTGTTGTCGTAGTCGCCGGCGGCGTCGGCGTGCCACACGTCGAGCGTCGCGCCGGCGAGCGGACGGCAGTCGTGACCGAACACCTGGCCGCCGATCGCCATCAGCATGCCGCGGGTGCTCGCGTCGGCGAGCTGCGCGCGGAACGGCGCGCCGCGCTTCCAGAAGGGGCCTTCGAGGTTGTCGGCGGTCGGCTCGCAGACCAGCGGCGGCGGACCGTCGTCATCGGGGATGGCGATGGTCGGCGCGAAGGTCGCGGGCGCGGCGCTGCCGCCGTCGGCGACGGCGACGCCAGCGGCCTTCCGGGTGCACGCGGCGGCGAGGGTGGCGAGGCCGAAGGACTGGAGCAGGTGGCGGCGGGAGAGCGTCATGTCTCGAGAACGCTCGCCGGGGGCGACCGGCGCACGGAATCTCCGTTCGCCCCGAGCACCGCGCGCAACTACGGGATGTTCAAGAGCTTGTGCGTCTGCAGCGACAGCCGCCACTGCGGGTGCGCGCGGCAGTAGTCGACACACGCGCGGGTGTGCTCGGCGGCGCGCGGTCCGTCCATCGGCTGGAGGAAGAAGTGGCGGAAGTCGAGGTGCTCGACCGACGCGGGCGGCACCTCCGGCTGCGGAAAGACGAGCTTGAGCTCGTCGCCGCGCGTGACGACGAGCGGCGCGTTCGCCTTGGGTGACACACACACCCAGTCGACGCCGGGCGGCACCTCGATCGTGCCGTTGGTCTCGATCGCGACGGTGAGGCCGCGCGCGTGCAGCGCGTCGCACAGCGGCGTGTCGAGCTGGAGCAGCGGCTCGCCGCCGGTGCACACGACGAGCGGCGCGCCGCCGCCGGGCCATCGCGCGGCCACCGCCGCCGCCAGCGCCTCCGGCGTCGCGAACTTGCCGCCGCCCGGACCGTCGGTGCCGACGAAGTCGGTGTCACACCACGCCGAGCAACCGCCGGGGCCCTTGCCGCGATCGGCCGCACGCCCCGACCAGAGGTTACAGCCCGTGAAGCGAAGGAAGACGGCGGCGCGACCGGTCTGCGCGCCTTCACCCTGCAGGGTGAAGTAGAGCTCCTTCACGGCGTACACGGCCACACCTTAGCATCGCGCTTGACGGGCACGGGGCGTGCGACGACGATGGTCGTGATGGTCGGGGCATCGCGCGCGATGGCTGCGTTCACGCTGCTCGCCGCCTGCGTGCTCGCGCGGCCGGCGGCGGCCGATGAAGGCGGTGCGCCCGAGCTGCGGGTCGGCCGCACCTACAGCGAGCGGATCGCCGACAGCCTGACCCTGCTCGGCGAGACCGTCGACGGCCACCTCGGCCAGCTCACGCTCGACGCCGTGAAGCTCGAGATCGACGGCCGCGCCCGCCGCGCGCACCTCCGCCTCGCCGGCGAGACGCGTTACCTCTCGATGACGATCCAGAGCGACGTCCACTTCCGCAGCGGCGCCGCCGCGGTCGACGCCGTGATCGATCTGCGCGTCGCCGGCCGCGGCGTCCGGCTCGAGCTGCCGGACTTCGAGGTGCTGCCGCGCAGCTACCTCGGCGAGAAGTACGTCGAGGTCCGCCTGCCGCTGCTGCGCGGCCGCTTCTGACGGCGGCAGCGCGCGACTCGGTTCATCCTGAGCGAGCCGGCGCGCCAGCGACGGCGAGTCGAAGGACTGGCGGCGCCGTTCCCGCGCTACGGCACGACCTCGTCGGCGCCCATGTCGCGGCGCGCGCCCTGCGGGCGCGTGTGGCCGTCGAAGTCGATGGAGAGCGTGGCGTTCGGATCGGCGGCGTCGATGCCCTCGGAGCCGGGCATGAGGTGGAAGTCGCCGCCGCCGACGAAGGTCGGCGAGGCCGTGACGTTGCCCGAGCCGCCGAGGCCCATGTTCGACAGGTTGAACTCGAGGTTGCAGTTGGTCTGCGAGACCTGGGTCTGGTCGCCGGAGAAGAAGATGTTGTTGGCGATGCGCTGCGTCCCGACGGCGGCGCAGATGAGCGACTTGGCCACGCCGGAGCCGGCGACGTTCTCGGCGACGGTGTTGAACTCGAACACGCTCGACGTCGCGTTGTTCATGAGGCGCGCGCCGCCGACCGCCGTGTTGGCGCCGTTGCCGGTGATGAACGTGTTGGTGATGTCGAACGAGCCGTCGGAGATGCTGACGCCGCCGCCGGTGTTGCCGCTGATCGTGCTCCGCCGGATCGTGACCGCGCAGTCGCTCGCGTCGACGCCGAAGCCCACGTTGCTGTCGATGCGCACGCCCAGGAGCGTGATCGACGGGTTGCCCGAGACCGGCGCGGCGCAGCGGATGCCGTCGCCGTTGGCGTTGCCGCCCGCCGAGTAGAGCCGCATGCCCTCGATCTGCACGGTGCTCGCGTTGAGCACGAGCACCGCCGGCAGGTCGAACGCGTTGGGCCGCAGCGACGCCCCGGGCCCGATGATCGTCGCCACCTTGCCGTCGAGGGTCACGCTCTCCGTGTACTCGCCCGCCGCGACGACGATGAAGCGGCGCGCGCCGCCCAGGAGCGGCGTGGCCACGGTGAGCGCCGCGCACGGCATCGTGCGCGTGCACAGCGTGCCGGCGCCGTTGCGGTCGACGTAGATGATGTCGTCCTCGGCGACGCACGCGCCCGTCGACTCGTCGCACACGCCGCTGCCGCACTCGGCGTCGGCGTCGCAGCCGCGGCAGGCGCCGTCGACCCCGCAGACCGGCGCGGTCGCCGCCGTGCAGTGGGCCGGGCTCGTGCACTCGACGCAGGCGCCGCTCGTCGGGTGACACATGTTGCGGCCGCCGAAGCGCGTGCAGTCGTTCGCGTCGTCGCAGCCGACACACGTGCCGGTGTCGGCGGTGTCGCAGACCGGACGCTCGGGCGCGACGCAGTCGTCGGCGCCGTCGCACGCGGGCGCCGTGGGGTCGGGGATACACGTGTGCGCGGGACCGAAGTCGCCCGTGTCGTCGCAGAACGGCCGGTTACCCGCGGCGTCGCACGAACGCAACGAGCTGACGCCGGCCGCGCCGCACGACTCGAGGGTCGAGCAGCAGAACGCCGGGTTCTCCTTGGTACACGCGGTCGAGGCGAACGAAAGCGCGGATAATAGAAGGCACAGGACCGCGCTCCACCGGGAGGTCACGAGGCGAGGGTATACCACTTGCGATCCGGGCGCGCGGTGACCGACGCCGCGGTCGACGCCGCGCTCGCCGCTGCGGCCACTGCCGCCGCCACTGTCGTCGGTGACGACAGTCGCGATCCCGGCCCGAGAGGCGCACCGTGTCCGGTCGTGGCCGGATTCCGGCCGCCGTGGCCGGATCCCGGCCGCTGGTCCGCCCGTTGCAAACCCGGCCGGCCATGTCGTTCCGGCGCCCCGTCCGTACTGGTTTCGCGCTCCTGAGCCTGCTGGCGGGGGTGGCCACGGGATGCGCCACCGACGACCCGGACATCGAGGACGGCGAGCTGGCCGGGTTCCCGGACGGCAAGGCCGACGGCGGCCTCGAGGACGGGACCCCGGAGGCGCGCGGCGTCCTCGCGCTGGTCAACGACCGGGCCGTCACGCTCGACGAGCTCGACCACGCCGCCGGGCTGTCGTCGCGCGTCGCGCGCAACATCATCACCCACCGCGACGGCCCGGACGGTTCGTTCGACACGCTCGCCGAGCTCGACGCCGTCCCCTACGTCGGTCCGGCCACGCTGCGCCAGCTGCTCGCCTACGCGCGCGAGACCGGCCGCGTCGTCGCCGCGCCGCGGGTCGAGGTCATCTTCTCCCCGCAACCGGCCGCGACCACGCACACCAAGAAGGTCGCGGAGTGGGTCCGCGGCGCGCGTCACTCGATCGACATCGCGATGTACTCGTACTCGGACAGCGAGATCGCGGCGGCGCTGGCCGACGCGCGCGCCCGCGGCGTCGAGGTCCGCTTCCTGTTCGAGACCGCCGCCGAGGATCGCAAGCTCGAGCTCGCGGCCCGTCCCGGGTCGAAGTCGGGCAAGATCGAGGCCGCGGACATCGACGTCCGCTGGGTCAACAAGATCCTCCACCACAAGTTCGCGATCATCGACGGGCCGCGCGACGACGCCGGCCGCGCGCAGACCGCGCGCCTCGTCACCGGCAGCGGCAACTGGTCGTACGGCGGCGCGTCGATCTACGACGAGAACACCGTCTTCATCGACGGCGCCGGCGAGCTGGCGGTCTCGTTCCAGCGCGAGTTCGACCTCCTGTGGGCGCACGCGGCCGACTTCCAGACCGCGACGGTGTTCCCGTTCGTCGCCTCGACCGCCGATCTCGACGCCGTCGGCCTCGACGACGCCGACCCCGACGCCGGCGCGCTGTTCACCTCGGCCAACTTCACCGTCCAGCGCGGCGCGACCACGTTCCGCATCGACCGCACGAGCACCGCGGTGAGCGACGCGCTCGTCGCCGCCATCGGCCGGGCCCGCACCTCGATCCACGTCGCGTCGGGGCACCTCCGCCTGCGCGCGGTCTCCGAGGCGCTCGTCGCCGCCAAGCAGGCGCGCCCCGAGCTCGACGTCCGCGTCTACCTCGATCAGCAGGAATACATCTCGGCGTCGGGCCACAACGCGCAGCTCGCCGAGCTCGCCGCGTGCCGCGCCAGCGCGACCACGCCCGCGCGCCAGTGGAACTGCGAGACCAAGGACTTTCTCTTCGGCAAGCAGCTCGGCGACGCCGGCGTCGACGTCCGCTACAAGACCTACGCCTACCGCTGGGACTACAGCTACGCGCTCCAGATGCACCACAAGTTCCTGCTCATCGACGGGCAGGAGCTCTTCACCGGCAGCTACAACCTGTCGATGAACGCCGAGCAGGCGACGTTCGAGAACCTGGTCCACCTGCGCGGCGCGACCTACGCGCCGGTGGTCGCCACCTTCGAGCGCGAGTTCGAGCGGCTGTGGAACACCGGCCGCGCCCCGGATCGGCTGGCCGGTCTGCGCGCGACGATCGCCGGCGCGTCGACCATCCCGCTGGTCTTCGACTCGATGGCGCTCTCCTGGCAGGAGGTGACGGAGCTGCGCAGCCTGATCCGCGCCAGCTGCACCGTCGTCGACACGACCGAGTACCGCGAGAACCCGTCGAGCCACCGCACCTGCCCGCGCTGACCGCGCCGGCGCTGACCGCGGGCGATCACGAGCCGGCCGGGGTCACGCGCGTGAACACGTAGTCGTCGGCGTCCTGGTGGCAACCGGTGCACAGCCGCACGCCGGGGCCGTCGGCGTAGATCGTGCCGTCGAGGTTCTCGAACCAGTACCACCCGGCGCCGCCGGCGCTGTCGGCCTGCTGCTTGACCGCCACCGCGTAGCCGATGAGCGACGTGCCCTGGTAGAGCTCCTTCACCGAGGCGGCGCCGACCGGGACCGGGCCGGACGCGGTCGCCGCGAGCGCGTCGTTCGAGCAGATCCGGTTGGTGCCGTGCGCGCCCGGCGGTCGCGCCGGGTGGGGCGCGGGCTCGCAGCTCCAGCTCCGGTAGGCGCCGGTGGCCAGCCAGGCCTCCAGCGCTGCGCGCCCCGTCGGCGGGAGCTGCGCGCTCGCGGCGTCACCGGACGGATCGGCGGCGTCGGGCGTGGCGTCCGCGGGGTCGGCGTCGCCGCAGGCGGCGACGGCGGCGGGGACGAGGAGGAGGAGGCCGAGGAGACGCGACATCATCCCAGCCATACGCACGCGGTGCGCGCCGGTTACGTGATATCTCGACGCGATGTCCGCGCCCGCGTCGCGCTTCGACGTCATCGTCGTCGGCGGAGGCCACAACGGCCTGGTCGCCGCCGGCCTGCTCGCCAAGCGCGGCAAGCGGGTGCTCGTGCTCGAGCGCCGCGAGACCACCGGCGGCGCCGCCGTGACCGAGACGCCGTTCGGCCCCGACTTCAAGGTGACCGCGCTCTCGTACGTCGTCAGCCTCATGCCGCCGACGGTGATGCGCGAGCTGGAGCTCGAGCGCCACGGCTACAAGATCTATCCCCAGCACCCGTACTTCGCGCCGCGCGAGGACGGCCGCTACCTGATGATGTGCGACGACCCGGCGCGACGGGCGGCGGAGGTCGCGAAGTTCTCGGCGAAGGACGCGGCCGAGCTCGCGCGCTGGGACGACTGGCTCGGCCGGCTCGGCCAGGTGCTGGGGCCCCTGCTCACGCGGGTGCCGCCGCGGCTGGGCTCGAAGCGCCCGGGCGATCTGTGGGCGGCGCTCGCGCTGGCGTGGAAGATGCGCAAGCTCGACGAGCGCGGCGTCGGCGACGTCACCCGCCTCATGACCATGAGCGTGGCCGACCTGCTCGAGGAGCGCTTCGAGTCCGACGCGGTGCGCGGCGTGCTGGCGGTGTCGGGCGTCATCGGTACGTGGGCGGGGCCGCGGTCGCCGGGCACGGCGTACGTGATGGCGCACCACAAGCTCGGCGACATCGGCGACGGGCCCATGGGCACGTGGGGCTTCCCCGCGGGCGGCATGGGCGGGGTCACGGCGGCGATGCGCGCCGCGGCGGAGGGCTTCGGCGCGGTCGTGCGCACCGGCGCCGAGGTCGCGCGCATCGACGTCGTGGATGGGCGCGTCCGCGGGGTGACCCTGCGCGATGGCGACAGCTACGAGGCCGAGGTCGTCGTGGCCACGACGCATCCCAAGCTCACGTTCCTCGAGCACGTCGAGCGCGCCGCCTTGCCCGAGGACTTCGTCACCGCGATCGAGCGCTGGAAGACGCGGAGCGGCACCGTCAAGGTCAACCTCGCGCTCGACCGCCTGCCGGGGTTCACGTGCAAGCCCGGCTTCGATCCCGAGGTGCACGGCGGCACGATCGTGCTCGCCGAGTCGCTCGACGACCTCGAGGGCGCGTTCCAGGACGCCGTGGCCGGCCGCCCGGCGGCGCGCCCGTTCGCCGACATCTGCATCCCGTCGGTGTTCGATCCCACGCTCGCGCCCGCGGGCAAGCACGTGATGTCGATGTTCACGCAGTGGGTGCCGCACACCTACGCGGCGGCGCCGCACGCCGCCGAGCTCGAGGCCTACGCCGATCGCCTGATCGCGCGCATGGAGGTGCTGGCGCCGGGCTTCACCGCGAGCATCCTGGGCCGCCAGATCATCGGGCCCCACGAGATGGAGACGCGCTTCGGCCTCGTCGGCGGCAACATCTTCCACGGCGAGCTCTCGGCCAGCCAGCTCTTCCACATGCGCCCGGCGCCCGGGTACGCCGACTTCACCACGCCGGTGCGCGGGCTCTACCAGGCGTCGTCGGCCACCCACGGCGGCGGCGGCGTCACCGGCATCCCGGCGCTCCAGGTCGTCAAGCGGATCCTCAAGGACACCTGAGGCGCGAGCGCTCAGGTCCTGGCGATCGAAACCATCACCAGAGGACGTCGAACTCCTCGGCCCAGCCGGGGAGATCGCGGACTTCCGCGTCGCGTACGCGTCCACGGAACGTGCCGAAGCAAAGGACGAGCGGCAGCGGGCGGCCGCCGGGGCCCGCCTTGCCCTCGACGATCGCCGGCACCAGCTCGAGGTCGACCTCGTCGCCGACGAGGCGCCACGGGCGGCGCGGGTCGCGCCGGTCCCAGACGAAGCGCACGTCACCGCGCAGCTTGTGCAGGCGCCCGTCGATGCACAGCGCGTTCTCCGTGGCGCCGCCGCCGTCGGTCCAGCGCGCGCCGAGGTTGAGGCCGATCGTGCGCCCGCCCGCGCGCCCGGCGGCCGACGCCCAGTTCCAGCGCGTGTGCGCGGGCCACACGCCGCGTCCCCAGTCGAGGCAGGCGAATGCGTCGTCCGCGATCGGGCGGCGCACGCCGTCGACCTCGAACCACCCGCGCACCGGGAGCGCGCTCTGCTTGCTCGTGTACTGCGCGAACGGCTCGCCGCGCGCGACCGCAACCCCGAGCGTCTCGTGCCCCGGCGGCCGCGTGACGTCGAGGTCGGCGGCGACGCCACGTCCGCGCGCCTCGAGCCGGACGCGCGCGCCGTCGTCGGCGAACGCCAGCCGGAAGTCGCCGCGCTCGACGGCGACGTCGCCGCGCGCCGCGGACTCGGGCCACGCGGTGCGCCAGCCCAGCGGCGCGATGCTCAGCGCGCGCCGCGATCGCCCGGTCACGCGATCGTGGACGACGATCGCGCCGAGCCCGGCGTAGTCGAGATCGGCGAGGGTCAGCGACACGACCTCGCGCGCCGTGATGAGGCCCCAGTAGTGCCAGCGCTTGCGCCGTCCCCATCGCGCGGGCAAGTGGCACGCGTGGAGCGGCGTGCGGCTCCATCCGATCGCCGCGCGATCGACGGTGCCGTCCGCGCGCCACAGCGCGGCCGGCTCGCGCACCTCGTGCTCGATCATGTCGCGCAGCCTACCGCGGGCTGATGCCGATCTCGATCCACCAGTTGCCGCTGGCGTCCGCGCCGTCGACCACCGGGTTGCCGTTGCGCGTGCCCTCGAGCTGCCATTCGAGCCGGCCGATGACCGAGACGCGCAGCGTCTCGGACGCGGTGTCGGGCGAGAACTCGATGGTCATGACGTCGCCCTTGACCGTCGCGTACACGCCGGAGCTCGACACCTTCTGGGTCGGAACGCGCGGCGTCCGCGCCTCGACGCGCCAGTCGCTGTACGTCTCCTCCTTCACCGTCCAGTGCGACACGTTCTTCGCGTTGGTGCTGTACTCGTAGTCGTAGTCCTTCTGGTTGACGGTCGCGGTGACCGCGCTGCCGCTCTTGATCGTGCGCGACTGCTTGCGGCGGTCCTCGACGAGCTTCACCTGGATCCGGACGACCCGGTCGTCGCCGATCGCGAACGTCTTGCCCTTCGCGAGCGTCTGGCCGTTCACCGTCCACTCCCACGCCGGCGTCGGCGTGGCGACGCTGACCACCCGGCCCTCGAACGCGCCTACCTTCTCGCCCTTGAAGTCGAGCGCCGAGCCCTGCTCGATGATCGCCTTCACGTTCGCGGTGATGCCGGCGAGCTTGTTCGTGAGGTCGATGATCCGGTTGCGCTGCATCTGGAACTGGCGGCGCGCGCGGCCGAGCCCGGTGGCCGGATCGACCCAGTCCTCCTTGGACTTCACGCCCTTCAGCACCTTGGCCTGGTTGCGGATGTGGCCGCCCAGCGTCTTCAGCAGCGCCGGCACGCCGTTCACCTGCTTGCGCGCGCCTGCCAGCTCCTTCCTGCGCTGCTCGTAGATCGCCTCGAGCTTGTCGCGATCGGCGTCCGACTTGCCCGCGCGCTCGCGCTCGAAGTTGGCCTTGAGATCCCGTTCCTGCTGCGAGAGCTGCTTGTCGAGCTGGGCGAGCTGCTTGCGCTCGGCGAGGACCTTCTGCTCCATCTCCTGGAGCTGCTTGTAGTACTCGACCGCCTTGAGGTAGGCGTTCGCGTCCTCGTCGATCATCCGCAGCTGCCGGTTCATCGCGTTCACCACCGCGAACGCGGCGTCCGCCGCCGGGTTCCCGGTCATCGGGATCTCCTTCGGCTCGTCGGCGCGCGCGGTGCTTGCACCGCGCGCGAAGAGCGCCAGGAGCGCCACGATCAGGATGCGCTTCATCATCCATCTCCTCCCTTCGGGGAGACGATAACTCAGCGTCGGCGCCGGCGCCGGACGAAGACGAATGCGAGCAGGGCGAGTGACCCAGCGATACCCGTGCGCACGTCCCCCGCGATCGCACACCCTCCCACGATCACCCCCGAGCCCTCGCCGTCACCGGTGCCGTCGTCGTCGTCGTTGCTCCCGCCGCCGGGCGGAGGGGGAGGCGGCGGCTCGCAGTCGACGTCGGGCAGCGGGCAGTCGGCGCGGCACACGCCGTCCGCGGCGCAGCCCTGGCAGTCGGGGTCGGTCGCGAGGTCGCTGCACGCCGCCGTGCACAGGCCGTCGGCCGCGCACGCGCAGTCGGGATCGGGCGCGGGGCAGCCGGTGGCGCAGCGGTCGTCGCCGTCGCACGACGGTGGATCGTGCTCGGCGATGTAGGCCTGGATCCACGCGTGGCCGAAGTCGGTGCGCGCGCTCGCGTCCTCGCCCGTGCCACACGCCGACGTCCCGTAGGACGTCGCGCCGATGACGTGCTCGACGCCGTCGATGGTCATGAAGTTCGGTCCGCCCGAGTCGCCGTAGCACGTCCCCGACGGGCTGTTCGACGCGAACATGTCGGCGGCGTCGACGCGCAGGAGCCGCGCCGTCGCCTTGCGCTTGGTGCCGCCGCCGCCGCCGTTCTCGTGCGTCACGCCGAACCCGACGATGCGGATCGGCTGGTCGAGGTAGGCGGCGAGATCGCGATCGTTGACCGGGATCGGCGTGGCCGGCCCGGGCGACGCGAGCGTCAGCATCGCGAGGTCGCCGCGCCCCGGGCCGCCGCCGGGATACCGCGCCTGGTGGACGGCGCGGATGTACGTGCCGGCGCCGTCGCCGTGGCGCGTGCCGAAGTACACGTCGAAGCCCGGCGTCGAGCCGCTGCCGAGGCAATGATGGGCGGTGAGGACGGTCCTCGGCGTCACCAGCGTGCCGGTGCAGAAGCCGCCGACCGAGACGACCGCCGGATCGCCGGTGTCGACCTCGCCGTTGACGATCGCCTGATCGTCCTGGGTGATCTCGAGCGGCACCTCCGCTCCGCACGACGCCAGCATCACCACGAGCGCGTGTCTCCCCCGCATGGATCTGGACTACACCCGCGCGCGCGCGCGCCGCTGCTGACAGGCGCTCGCAGGCGTTCGCCGGAAACCTCGGTTGCGTCGGGCTCGGCGACGTCAGGCGCGGGCGCGCGGACGTGGACGGCGGCCGATCACCAGGCCGAGCGCCGCCAGCACGAGCGCGAGCCCGCCGGCCGCGGCGCCACTGCCACCGGCCGCGCAGCCGCCGGTGAGGACGTCGGCGCGGCCGTCACCATCGGCGTCGCCACCGCCGCCGCCACCGCCGCCGCCACCGCCACCGCCACCGCCGCCGTCGCTGGCGCGCACGGTGACGTTCAGGCTGGTGGTGACCGTCTGGCCGGCGCTGTCGACCGCGAGGATCTCGAGCGTGTGCGCGCCGGCCGCGAGCTGCGTCACCTGGAACTCGAAGGGCGCCGTCGTCGACGTCGCGTACGCGGCGCCGTCGATGCGCAGCTCGACGCGCGCGATGTCGGTGTCGACGATCGAGGTCGACACCGTGAACGTCGGCGCCACCGTCGCGCCGTTCTGCGGCGAGGTCACCTGCGCCATCGGCGGCATGTTGACCACGGGCGCGCCGTAGACCAGGGCGACGCCCTCGCGGTCGCGCTGGGTGAACGCGAGCGTCGTCGACGTGCCGTTGCACTGCGGGTAGTGCATCACCGACGCCGAGTCGTACGGCGTGACGCCGCGGTACTGGTTGTCCTCGGCGCACGCGGCCGCGTTGGCCTCCGGCCGCACGTGCTCGTGGCGGAAGCCGAGCGCGTGCCCGAGCTCGTGGCCCATGATGTTGGCGAGCGGGATGCCGCCGGTCTGCTGCGGATCGAACGCGCTCACGTCGACGAGCACGTTGCGGTCGCCGCGCGGGCTGTCGGGGAAGAAGGCGCGCGCCAGGTACTGCCCGTTGCTGTTCACCGGGCGGATGTCGAACAGCACGTTGGGGTTGTTCGCCGTGCAGGTCGCGTCCTGCGCCGCCACGTACTTGAAGTCGACGTCGGCCATCTTCTCCCAGCCGTTCTCGGTGGCGGCGGTCATGGCGGCGAGCACGGCGGCCTTGTTGGCGCCGAACGTGTCCGAGACGCAGTAGGTGAGGTTCTTCTTCTGCGCGGCGCTCCACTTCACGTCGGCGCCGTTGTTGTAGATGGTGAGCGCGCCGTCCTGGAGCGAGGTGTAGAAGTCGAACAGCGCGGCCTCGCCGCGGATCGGGCGGTCCCAGTCGACGATGAACATGCCGCTGCCGGGCTCCTGGTAGACCGCCGCGCGGAACTCCTCCCAGGTCACGCCGTCGGCGCTGGAGCCGAGCCGGGGCTCGTCGACGCAGCCGAGAAGACCGAGCGCGAGACCGACGGAGCTGGCGACCGACGCGGCGGGGAGCTTCATCCCCAGGCCCTATTTCAAGCGCGGGGCCAGTGTAGGTCTCCTGTGCTCTCGCGGCCTTGAGTCGTGGATCGACGCTCCGCCGCGGGGCCAGGGTCCCCGCTCGCGATGGCCCGGGTCGACGGCTCCGGGGCGGCTCACGGGCAGGCGCCGGCGCTGCTGCCGTAGTCGTACGGGAAGGCGCGGGCGACGTTGACGATGCCGCGGACGCCGGCGCAGCTCGACAGGCCCTGCCGGATGAACCAGCCGTCGAGGAAGTCGACGAGGTCGACGCCGTTCTTGCCGATCGCGCGCAGGTTCGCGGTCGCCAGGTGGTCGGGCCAGATGAGGAGGACGAGGCGGTGGTTCGCCGTCGTCAGCCCGTCGTCGTCGCCCGGGCCGCCGTCGGCGATGTCCCAGAGGATCTCGGTGACGGTGTCCTCGCTGATGTCGCTGCCGATCGTGCTGCCCGACGCCAGCGCGGTGACCGTCTCCTCGGCGTCGTAGCCCCAGCCGCCGCCGGCGTTCGAGTCCATGTAGTGAGGGCGGTCGCGCACGGCCATGGCGAAGTAGGTCGAGCAGCCCTCGCTCCAGGCCAGGTTGGGATCGGTGGGCGAGCCGTCGTGGGCGCCGCCGGGCGAGTCGGTGCGGCCGTAGACGTCCTCCACCCAGTGCCCGATCTCGTGGAGGATCACGGTGTCGTCGTAGCCGTCGTCGTCGGAGGCGGCGCCGAGCAGGAAGATGCCGCCGTTCGAGTAGTAGGTGCCGTTGTTGGAGCCGCGCGACCAGCGGGCGGTGAGGAGCTGCGGCGTCTGGCCCATCTGCAGGCGGAGGACGTCCATCGCCAGCACGCCCTGGTCGAGGATGTTGAAGGCCTCCGACAGGCCCGACCCGTCGGTGACGAGGACGTCCTGCTCGACCGGCGTGGCCGCCGCGAAGCTGCCGCCGCCGAAGGCGTGGGTCTGGTTCTGCGTGCGGTTCACGCGCAAGGGCCGCAGCGGCACCGTGCTGCGCGCGGTGACCATCACGTGGACGAGGTTGCCGGCGGTGGTGTCGTAGCGGAGCAGGTAGCTGCCGTCGTCGGCGGTGTGCGCGGTGGCGAGCACGGTGTTGCCCTGGTCGAGGACGATCGAGACCTCCGCGCCGCGCGCGGGCAGGAGCTGGATCGGCCCGAGCGAGCCGTCGGGCAAGGGCGGCCGATCCTCGTAGCGCACGACGCCGTGGACGACGAAGGCGCCGGTCGGCGCGATGCACGCGTAGCCCTGGGTGTCGTCGGCGTAGCCGCAGACCTGGCCGCTCGCGCTGCAGTCGGTCATCTGTGGCGCGCCGCCGACGCACTCGTGGAGGTTGTTGCCCTGGCAGCGCCCGAGCGGACCGATGTCGGCGCACGCATCGACGGCGCACTCGGCCGGCTGGCCCGCGACCTCCGTGCAGCGGGTGCCGACGTCGCACGTGATCGTCTCGATGACGTGGCGGTCGTCCACGAAGCCGCAGCGCGTGATCGTGTCACCGGTGCACGTGCCGTCCTCGGTGACGCCGGCGACCTCGCAGGGGTCGACGCAGGCGAAGCGATCGCCGTCGAGCGTGCAGGTCGCGACGCCACACGGCTCGGTGCGCGTCGCGTCGCCGGCGCAGGTCTCGAGGGTGTTGCCGTTGCAGCGACCCTCGGCTGGCGCGTCGCACGGCTCGTCGGTCGCGCCGGCGAGGTTGTCGCCGCATGCGCCGAGCGCCAGCGCCGCGAGGAGGCGGGTGACGGCTCGCGTCATGGGCAGGCTCCGCCAGGGCCGGCGTAGTCGTAGGGGAACATCCGGCGCGTGGTGACCGGGTAGCGGACGCCACCGCACGTCGTGAGCCCGTGCTGCACGAACCAGCCGTCGAGGAAGTCGACGAGATCGACGCCGTTCTCGCCGACCGAGCGCAGGGTCGCCGACGCGAGGTAGCCGAAGGTCACGTCGAGCACGTCGACGTGGGTCGCCGACGACATGAGGTCGTCGTCGCCGGGACCGCCGTCGCCGACGTCCCACAGGATCTGGCTGACGGTGTTCTCGCTGATGTCGGAGCCCATGGTCGCGCCCGCCGCCAGGCTGGTCGCGCTCGTGTCCGAGTTCTCGACCCAGCCGCCGCCCGCGTTGGTGTCCATGTAGTAGGGCGCGCCGCGCAGGGCCATCGCGAAGTAGGTCGCCCAGCCCTCGCTCCAGGCGAGGTTGGGATCGGTGGGCGAGCCGTCGTGGGCGCCGCCCGGCGAGTCGGAGCGCGAGAAGCGATCCTCGACGAAGTGACCGATCTCGTGGAGGATCACGGTGTCGTCGTAGCCGTCGTCGTCGGACGCGCTGCCGAGCATGAAGATCGTCCCGTTCGAGTAGTAGGTTCCGTTGGTCGAGCCCGACGCCCAGCGCGCCGTGAGCTGCACCGGGGTCTCGCCCAGCGCGCGCAGCGCGTCCATCGAGAGCACGCCCTGATCGAGGATGTTGAACGCGGCCGAGACGCCCGACGCGTCGGTGACGAGGAGGTCCTGCTGCACCGCCGCCGCCGCCGCGAAGCTCGCGCCGCCGAACGCGTGGACCATGCTGGCCGCGCGGAACACGCGCACCGGACGGGCGGCGATCGTGCTGCGGGCGGTGGCCATGACGTGGACCAGCTCGCCCTGGGTCGCGGTGTAGCGCAGGGTGTAGCTGCCGTCATCGCCGGTGAGCGCGGTGGCGAGGATCGCGCTGTCCGAATCCCGGACGACCGAGACCTCGGCGCTGCGCGCCACCACCGGGGTGAGCGGGCCGAGCCCGCCCTGCGTCAGCGGCGCGCGATCCTCGTAGCGCACGGTGCCGCGCACGACGAAGGGCGTCGCGGCCACGCAGGCGTAGCCGGTGGCGTCGCCGCCGTAGCCGCACACCATGCCGTTCGTGGTGCAGTCGGTCGTCTGCGGCGCGCCGGCGGCGCAGCGCACGAGGGTGTCGCCGCTGCAGTGCCCGACCGGGCCGATGCCCGCGCACGGCCCGGGCGCGCACGTCGCCGGGCCGCTCGCCGGCTGGGTGCAGGTCTCGTCGAAGCCGCAGGCGGTGGCGATGACGGCGTGGCGCCCGTTGATCGTGGCGCACGCGACCGTCGCGCCCTCGCGACAGGAGGCGACGTCGGTGACGCCGGCGAGCGTGCACTCGTCGACGCAGGCGACCGTGCCGCCTTCGCCGAGCATGCAGCTCGCCATCGTCGCGGTGCAGTCCTCGGTCACCAGCTCGTCGCCGTCGCAGCGCGCGGCGACGTTGCCCTGGCAGGCGCCGCGCGCCGGCAGCGCGCACGCCGCGGCGTCGACGCCGGCGTCGGCGTCGCTCGCGCCGTCGTCACCGCCACAGCCCCCGAGCGCGAGCGCGAGGACGATGGCGAGCCGCGCCGGAGCGCGGGGGCGCGTCACTGGCGGACCTCGGCGGCGTAGGTCCCGTCGGGGAGCCGCACGAGGTTGACCGGTGGAGGCGGCGCCGCCGCGACGCCGAGGCGCGCGCTCGCCGCGGCGCGCCGGCGTCCGGCGCCGACGTCGACCGTCGCGCCGCCGGCGATGTCGCGCCCGCGCAGCGCGCCCAGCGAGATCCGCGCCGTGACCGTGCGGGCCTGGCCCTTCGCGGTCGCGCCGATCACCGTGCGACGCCCGTCGAGATCGAGGACGAGCCCCGTCACGTCACGGCGCGGCGTGGCGGTCAAGGTGACGACGTACGTCGCGCCGCCCGTCGGCCGTGCGTCGATGCGCACGTCCACGGGCGCGCTCGGCTTCGGGGGGCCGCGCCGCGGTTGCGCCGCCGTCGCGGCGACGGTTCCACAGATGAACAGGACGACGAGCATCGAGCGACAGAGCGGGCCTCGCATGATCGGGCAGCGTACCTGAAGCCGCGCACGAACGGATCGCGGTCTCGATCACTGGAAACCTGCGCTCAGCGTGACGCGGGGAAGGAGGGGCTGGCCATCGGGCTTCGCGCGGACGGCGGCGACCAGCTCGGCCACGCGCTGCATGGGGGTCGTCGGATCGAACATGAGGATGACCGAGCGCTCGTCCGGGTGCCGGGCCTGGACCTCGACGACCGCCTCCTGCGCGCGCGTGATGTCGGCAACCCCTCGGCCGCCGCTCACCAGCTTGAAGTCCTGCGGTCGGCGATCCGCGCCGGACACCGAGAACACCGTCACGTCGTTCACCGTCATCGAGACGAAGATGGCGACGCCACGCGCGCCCGCGGCGTCGCCGGCGCCGGGGGGCGCCTCCGGCTGTTCCACGGGCGCGGCCACCGGCTCACCGTCCCGGCGCGCGACGAGCTCGAAGCGGCGGACGCCGGCTGACGACATCGCCTGGACGAGGTGCACGAGCTGTTCGTACCGAGCATCGCGCGCGAGGATCAGCCGCGCGCGGGGCGGCGCGTCGCCCGACGATCGCCCGGCCAGGAGCGCGGCGGTCAACGTCCGCAGCTTCGCCCCGTCGCTCGCGGCGATCGACGTGCCGTCGATCACGACCTGGTCGGGGCGGGCGACGACGGTGAGAAGATCGGCGGCGGCGCCGAGTGGCTCCACGCCGGCCGTGGTCCGCGCGAGCTCCGGCAGTGCCAGGTCCGGCGGGATCACGCCGGCCGTCGCGCGATCTCGCCAGTCGCAACGTTCGAGCTTCGCCCTGGTCACGAGCTCGTCGAGCGCCGCGACGCGCTCCTGCGGCGGCAGCTCGGTGATCCGGCGAAACGCCGCCCGCGCCTCGGGGTGCTCCAGCCGCGCGTCGATCCATCGCGACTTCGCCGCCTGGCGTTCCGCCGGGTTGACGTCGGCGACGCCGGCCTCCTCGTCGGACACGCACAGGACCTGCACCGCCTGCGACAGCGTCTGTCCTCCGCCCTCGCGGCACGCGCCGGCGAGCGCGAGCGTCGCGAGCCATGCGGCGGCCCTCACGGCAGCACCGCCGTGCAGCCGCTCGACCACGACGCCGTGCAGTCGAACGTCGCCTGCGAGGTCGTCACGGTGCCGGCGGGCCAGTCGATCGTCGCCGCGGTCCACACGTGACGGGACACCAGTCCGGTGATGGCCACGGTGTGGACCTGGCCACCGACGTTGAGGGTGACGAAGCCGCTCGACGGCTGCCCGCCACCCCAGTGCTCGACCAGCACGGTGTAGCGGCCGGTCTCGGGGCCGGCGAGCCAGATGTTCTCGGGGCCGTAGTTGCCGGTGTTGTCGATGTCCTTGTGTGGATCGTCGCTCGGGTCGCCGGGCACGCCCCAGTCCGGCGACGAGCTGATGCACGTGGTCCAGGTGCAGTCGGTCGCCGGATCGTTGATGCGGCCGCCGGGCTTGACCAGGTGGAGCTCCCAGTCGAGGCCGAGGTCGTCCCACTGGATCGTCGCCGTGATGTCGGCGGTGACGCACGTCGCGCGTTCGACCTCGTAGACGAGGACCAGCGGGCACGTGCCGTTGTTCCACACCAGCTTCACCAGGTTCGCGCCGCAGAAGATGGGGAGCGTCTTCTGGTAGTCGCCGTCACCGTCGGTCTCGACCGTGCCCGCGACCGTCTCGCCGTTGGGGCCGCGCACCCAGAAGGTGCCGTCGCCGACCGCGCCGGCCACCGTCCCGCTGAACGTGTGCGTGCTCGCCGCGCCGATCGAGAGCGCGAAGTTCGTCTCGTTGCTGTCGGGGCAGCCGACGCCGCCGTGCTCGCCGGGCGTGTCGATCCCGGGCGCGGGATCGGGGAACGTCGTGCCCGCGTCGATCGGGGCCGCGTCCGCCCCGGCCGCGTCGACCTCGGCCGCGTCGACCTCGGGCGCGTCGGCGGCCGCGTCCAGGGCGCCGGGACCGTCGAGGCCGGCGTCGGCGAAGCGCTGGGGGTCGCCGCCACAACCCGCGGCGACCGCGAGACCGCATACGAAAGGGATCACCCGCATGATCGGATTCTCTCATGGCTTCCGGGTGAAACATGTTTCACTCCGGACGTGATCCTGGTAGGGTCGGTCGCGCTTTCACGAGGAGGGGCCCGATGCAACGCTGGAACGTGTTCTATGCGCCGCTCGCGGCGGCGCTCGTCGCCGCGGCCTGTGCGTCGTCGCGCCCGGGCGGCGCCGGGGACGACGGGGACCACGGCGACGGCGGCGGCGCACCCGACGCGCGCGGCGACGCCGCCGCGACCGAGCCGGTCGACGCCGGGCCCCCGACCATCATCCACGTCTCGATCGAGGGCGCCGACTCGAGCTTCGGCACCGCCGCGTGGCCGCTGCGCCACGTCGCCGCCGGCATCACGCGCGCGCAGACGTGCACGCCGAGCCCGTGCCGCGTGCGCATCGCCGAGGGCGTCTACGAGGAGGAGGTCGCGCTGGCCAGCGGCGTGCACCTCGAGGGCGGGTGGAACCGCGGCTTCAGCGCGCGCGACGTCCTCGTCCACGCCGTCGTCATCACCAGCGACGCGCCGGTGACCATGACCGCGAGCGGGCTGAACGCCGAGACCATCGTCGAGGGGCTCACGGTGCGCGGCGCCGACCTCTCGGCGCGCACCGACGGCGCCGCCAGCATCGCCCTCGACGTCCGCGACGCCGGCGAGCACCTCCGCCTGCGCGGCGCGCGCGTCGAGGGCGGCCGCGGCGCGCGCGGCGACGCCGGCGCCGACGGCACGCTGCAGGCGTGCAGCGCGCTGGGCGGCCCCGGCGGCCTCGCGTACGACTGCGGCAGCCGCGGCGGCGAGCTCGGCAACGCCAGCGGCGATCCGTCGAGCGGCGGCGGTCCGGGCGGCGGCGGCAACAGCAACTGCCCGAGCGCATGTCCGCTCGTCGGCGGCGACGGCATCAGCGACGGTGGACCCGGCGGCAACGGCCAGAACGGGGCGAGCGGCGCGCCCGGCACCGCCGTGCTCGACGACGACGGCGGCTTCACCGCCGACCTCTGGTCGGGCACGAGCGGCGGCGCCGGCGGTCGCGGGCACCACGGCACCGGCGGCAGCGGCGGCGGCTCGGGCGGCAGCAAGCGCTTCCGCGCCTGCTTCGGCTGCGGCACGCTCGACGGCGGTCGCGGCGGCGACGGCGCGCCGGGCGGCTGCGGCGGCGCGGGCGGCGCGGGCGGCGGCGCCGGCGGTGCGGCGTTCGGCGCCGTCGTGATCCGCGCGACCGTCTGGCTCGAGGGCGTCGTCATCACCGGTGGCGCCGGCGGCCGCGGTGGCGACGGCGGCGACGGTCACCCCGGCAACCCCGGCGGCACCGATGGCTCGGTCGGCCGCGGCGGCGCGCCGACGCAGCGCTGCGGCCTCATCGACTATCGCGCGGGCGCGGGTGGCGCGGGCGGCATCGGCGGCCACGGCGGCGCGGGCGGCGGCGGCGCGGGCGGCGCGGGCGGCCCCTCGATCGCCGTCGCGCTGGTCACGGGCCTCTTGCAGCCGGCGGGTGAGCCGGGCGCCAATGCCTACGAGCTCGGCACCGGCGGCGCCGGCGGCACCGGCGGCACCGGCGCCACCATCGCCGCGTCAGGCCCGCCGGGCCGCGTCGGCGACGTCGTCCACTACTGAGCGGCGACATGACCTACGTCCCCTGACAGGCGATCCGCGTGAACACGTGCGGCCGGCCGACGTCGAGGCCGCCGTCGTCGTTCGTCGTCACCAGCGTGCGGCCGTCCTCGTCGAGCTCGCCGGTGAAGTGGTCCGGGTTGTAGCCGGCCTCCGTCGGGACGTCGCACGGGGCGGCGACGCGCTTCGGGTCGCGGCCGACGACGTCGAGCTCGCGGTCGCGAAACCAGCCGCTCGCCATCTGCACGACGCGTCCCACCGCGGGCGCGCCATCCGGGCACGCGGGCGGCTCCTCGTCGCGGCCGGCGGCGTCCCACGTCTCGACCAGGATCTGCCCGCGCAGCTCGGTCATGCCCACGCGCGCGAGCGTGAGCGTCACCTCGTCGAGCTTGCCGACCTCGGCGCGGTACACGCGGGCGCGCCAGGTGCCGGCGATGGGATCGACGCACGAACCGGGAGCGCTGGCGACCGGCTCCGGGCCCGGGACGTTGCCGATCGAGGGCCGCGCCGGCGCTCGGCTCGCGTCGCCGCCGCAGGCGACGGCGGCGACGACGACGAGGAGGACGCGAGGCCTCACGGCCCCGTCGTACCACGGCGGCTGCCGGCTGGTCGATCAGCCACCACGCGCTAACCGGGCGTCGCCACAGGGGGCGACGCGGGCATGGCGGTTGCTGTTCCCGCCCCCATGCGCATCGGCACCTCCCACGTCGTCTCCGGCAGCCTGCTCGTCGCCATCGGCGCCTGCCTGTCCATCGGCCTCAGCGGCTGCGCCGAGGTGCCCGAGGACGGCGTCGAGGATCCCGAGGACAGCGTCTTCGTGGACGACAGCAAGGCCGACGACTTCTACAGCCTGTCGGCGCAGGAGTACCTGCTCGAGGGCAAGAGCACGGTCGTGCTCGACGCCTCGATGGCGGCCCGGCCCGCGGCCGAGCGACTCGAGGCCGCGAAGCGGCTCGTCGGCCTCAAGCAGATCTCGATCGCCTGGTTCATCACCCAGTACCTGGTCGACAAGGAGCACGACGATCCCAACGCCAGCTTCGGCGGGTTCGGCGGCATGGCCAAGGCGGGCGCGTACGAGGACCTCGCGATCTCCGAGCGCGCCGACAAGGTGACGTTCGACTTCACGTTCCGCCAGATCGCGGCGGGCGGGAAGAACCTGATGAGCAAGCTGCCGACGCGCCTGGTCGGTGGCAAGTACGTCTTCGATCTCGACATCGGTCGCCCGACCAACCAGGAGCTGGGCGAGCTCGAGACCAACGCCGAGTGGTACCGCAAGGCGCCGTGGTCGCCGTGGAACCCGGCCAGCGTGCCCGCCGACAAGAAGGAGAAGGTCACGTTCACCATCTCGCGCGAGCGGCCGTCGACCGACGGCTTCTTCGACCTGGCGCGGCTCACCGCCGACGGCAAGCTCGACATGGACGTGTACTTCGGCTGGGACTACCACTCCGAGTATCACCTCAAGCACTCGAAGCAGTTCTTCACCTGGCTCAAGAACCAGGGCTTCCGCGCGCCGGTCGCGAGCTGGGACGACCTGAAGCACACGACGGGCGCGTTCACCAAGACGGTGAAGGCCGACGGCAAGTCGGTGACGGTCGAGGTCCGCATGTACTTCGGCAAGCCGGGCACGGCGACCGATCCCGACACCGACGCGGGCGGGCGCGTGCTCGAGGGGCTGGCGATGGAGTCGCTCGCGAAGCGCGACGTCATCATCTACAGCGGCCACTCGGGCCCGTTCTACGGCTTCGCGCTCGCCAACTGGAAGAAGACCGACGAGGGCGACCTCGACGACGCCGACATCCGCGTGGCGCCGATGCCGTCCGATCGCTACCAGGTGGTGCTGGCCGAGGGCTGCGACACCTACCAGCTCGGCACCGCGTTCAAGGAGAACCCGAACAAGCTGGGCAAGAACGTCAACGTCATCACCACGACGTCGTTCTCCGACGCGTCGTCGCCGGCGGCGGTGCAGAACTTCATCGCCGCCCTGCTCGCGCGCGACAGCCTCCAGCGCCTGCGCCCGCAGCCGGTGTCGACGCTCCTGACCAAGCTCGACGGCGAGTCGTGGAGCTTCACGACGATGTACGGGATGCACGGCATCGACGACAACCCCACGGTGGTGCCGTGGGCGCGCGTCGCCGACTTCGGCAAGAGCTGCCGCGCCAACGCCGACTGCGGCGGGCCGGGCAACCTGTGCGTGGGCACGGCGAGCACGGGCAAGAAGTGCACGGCCGCGTGTGTCGCCAGCAGCGGCTGCGGCGACGGATACACCTGCAAGCTGGTCGCGAGCTCGTCGTCGAGCACGATCTACGGCCGCGCCTGCGCGCCGACCCGCCGCTGACGGCTGCCGTCTGCCGCTACATTCCGTCGCTGCGCCACGCGCGACGTGTCTACAATCACGCGTGGCCTTCCGCGACGATCGCGACGCGCAGCTCGCCCGGGCCGCGGCCCTCGAGCGCGAGAACCGGCGCCTCGAGGAGGAGCTCGCGCGGCACAAGGCCGAGGCCGCGGCTGCCGCCGAGGCGATGGCCGCGGCGGAAGCGCGGGGGCGCGCGGCCGGCGAGCGCGAACGGCAGGCGGCCGCGCACGACGCGCGGGCGAGGCTCGCCGAGGAGAACGCCGAGCTGCGTGAGGAGCTGGAGCGGGCGCGCGGCCCGGGCCTCCTGCGTCGCACCGCTGCGTGGATCGCCGGGCTGCGGCTCGAGCGACCGAGCGGCGACGGCGGCTACTGGCGGACCGCGCTCCTTGCCTGGCGCATCCACGTCCCGGTCGTCGCCGGGCTCCTGGTCACGGCGCCGTTCCTGGGGACACGCGCGGTCCTCCTGGCGCTGCTCGCGCCGGTGGCTGCGGCCGCGCTGGCGGCGATCGTGCTCGCGGTCCCGTGGCTGCTGCGGCGCCGGCGGAGCGACGTCGCCGGTGGCATCGCCGGCGCGGCGATCGGCCCCGTGGTCTCGCTGGCGCTGGTCGACCGGATGCTCGACGGCGAGATGTCCACGAGCATGTACCTGACGATGGGCGCGGTCGTCGTCGCGCTGGCGGGCATGCTGTTGACGCGCGCGGTGTCGTGGAGCGAGTCGCTGGCGCTCGGCCTGATCTTCTCGCCGATCCTGGCGCTGCCGACGCCGGCGCACTTCCTGGTGTGGATGGCGCTCGCCGTCGCCGGCTCGGAGCTGGCTCAGGCCCCCGACGCCTCGCGCGCCAGGCGCTGAGCGGCGAGGGCCAGCGTCTCGTCTCGCTTGCAGAAGGCGAAGCGCAGCCACGGCAGCGCGCCCGGCGGCCGCGCGTAGAAGACCGACGGCGGGATCGCGGCAACGCCCCGCTCCTCGACGAGGCGGCGGGTCATCTCGACGTCGGTGAGCCCGGGCGCGAGGCGCTCGAAGCTCGCCATGACGAAGTAGGTGCCGCGGACGACGGGCACGTCGAAGCCGGCGCCGGTGAGCGCGCGNNGCGGGTGAGCAGGTCGCGCTTGGCCCGGTACGTCGCGCGCAGCTCGTCCAGGTAGCGCGCGAGCCAGGCCTCGTCCTCGAGCACCTCGGCGATCGCCGTCTGCAGGAACGGCGTCGTCGAGAACACCGTCGCCTGGTGGACGAGGCGCACGGCGGCGGACAGCGCGCGCGACGCGGTCGCCCAGCCGACCTTGAGGCCGGTGAAGCCGAAGGTCTTGGCC
>DDTA01000033.1:0-140 GCA_002344285.1 Myxococcales bacterium UBA2376 | reverse complement strand
GCGTGGAGCCGGATCGGGACCAGCACGCCGCCGGCCTGGGCCACCGCCTGCGCGTACGAGTCGTAGAGCGGCTCGAACACGACGACGCGATCGCCCGGGTTCACGAACGCGTTGACCGTCGCGTAGATCGCCTCGGTCGC
>DDTA01000289.1 GCA_002344285.1 Myxococcales bacterium UBA2376 | reverse complement strand
GGCGATCGCGCCGCTGGCGCTGGCGCTCGATCACGGCAGGCTCCTCGACGACGCGGCGCGCTCGTCGGAGCTGATGTCGATCCTCGCCCACGAGATCCGCAACCCGCTCGCCGGGATCCTCGGCTACTCCGAGATGGGCGCCGAGCCGGGCGAGACCGACGGGCTGCCCGTGGTCGAGCTCTTCGGCCGCATCAAGCACGACGCCGAGCGCCTGCGCCGCCTGGTCGACAACGTCTTCGAGCTGGCGCGCCACGAGTCGGGCAACACCGACTGGTCGATGGCGCCGGTCGAGCTCGGGCGCCTCGTCACCGACGTGGCTCGCAGCTTCGCGCCCATCGCCAGCGCCCGCCGCATCCGCTTCGCGCTCGAGCTGGACGAGCCGATCGGCCCCGCGATGGGCAACAGCGATCGGCTCGCGCAGGTGGTGTCGAACCTGCTCGGCAACGCCGTGAAGTTCTCGCCCGACGGCGGGACCGTCGAGATCCGCGTCTACCGGGAGACCGTCCGCTCCGGCGATCCGGCGGCGCCGCCGATCCCGCCCGCCGATCCGCGCGCCTGGATCCCCACCGATCCCGGCGACGAGATCGGCGAGGTCGTTCGCGTCGACGTGAAGGATCACGGCCCCGGCATGAGCGCCGAGCTCCTCCACCAGCTGTTCGAGAAGTTCACGCAAGGCGCCGGCGCCGCCCGCCGCGGCGGCCTGGGCCTGGGGCTGTACCTGTGCCGCGAGATCGTGCGTCGCCACGGCGGCTCGATCTGGGTCGAGTCGTCGCTGGGGCAGGGCGCGGTGTTCTCGGTGCGGCTACCGGTCGCGCTCTGACCCGCGCTTCGGTTTCGGTTTCGGCGCGGACGTGGCCGCGCCGGGCGGCCGGCGGCTCAAGGCCGCGGGTGCAGGAGCCGGTACAGGACCGCCTGGAGCCGATCCTCGAGCTCGCGCGTCACCTCGACGTTCGCCTCTGGGGCGGTGGCCTGCACAGCACCGCCCTCGTCGGCGCTCGGCGCGTGGCTGGGCGCGAGGCCGCGCGAGGCGAGGCCGACCGACCGCCAGGAGACGCGTCGTCGCACGCTCCGAGCCGCCGGCGTCGTCACGCAGCCGCGCGCTCGGCGAGGCGAGCCGCTACCGGGACCGAAACCGGGACCGAAACGTCGCCGCGCTGAGCACTCGCCGCGCCGACCTCGCCGACGAGCTCGAGCGCGCCGCGACGAGCGTCGCGCTCAACACCGCGGACGCCGGCGGCCGCGCGGGCCGCGACAGCGTCCGCGGCCTGCGCATCGCCAGCGGCGAGGCGCGCGAGACCAAGCGCGCGCTCACCGTCGCGGCGGCCTGGGCCGGAACCGGTCTCCGGATCCGGTTTCGGCCCCGGTTTCGGTCTCGGATCCGGTTTCGGTTTCGGTCTCGGTTTCGGTCTCGGTTTCGGTTTCGGATCCGGTTTCGGATCCGGTCCCTACCGCAGGCTCAGCAACGAGTCGCGCAGGCGGCCGACGCCTTCCTTGATGTTCTCCATCGAGCAGGCGTAGGAGAGGCGCACGTGGCCGACGGCGCCGAAGCCGCTGCCGGGCACGACGGCGACCTTGCCGGCGTCCACCAGCCAGTCGCAGAGGGTGACGTCGTCGGACATGGTCTTGCCGTCGGGCGCCGTGCGGCCGAGGAAGGCGCTCAGGTCGGGGAACGCGTAGAACGCGCCCTTGGGCTCGCGGCACGAGACGCCGGGGATGGCGCGGAGCAGCTCGACGATGGTCTTGCGGCGCTCGTCGAAGGCCTTGCGCATCTGCTCGACCGGCTCCTGCGGGCCGGTGATCGCCGCGATCGTCGCCACCTGCGCGATGTGCGTCGGGTTCGAGGTCGACTGGCCCTGGACCTTGGCCATCGCCTTGATGATCGGCGTGGGCGCGGCGGTGTAGCCGATGCGCCAGCCGGTCATCGCGTACGTCTTGCTGACGCCGTCGACCAGGATCGTGCGCGCCGCCAGCTCGGGGCCGACCGCCGCCATCGACGCGTACGACGCACCGGCGTAGACGAGCGAGCGGTAGATGTCGTCGGACACCACCAGCAGGTTCTTCTCGAGCACGACCTCGGCCAGCGCCTCGATCTGTGCCTTGGTGTACACGGCGCCGGTCGGGTTCGACGGCGTGTTCAGCACGATCGCGCGGGTCCGCGGCGTCACGTGAGCGCGCAGGGCCTCGGGCCGCATCGTGAAGTCGTCGTCGGGTGACGTCGGGACGATCACCGGCGTGCCGCCGGCCATCATCACCATGTCGGGGTAGCTCACCCAGTACGGCGCCGGGATGATCACCTCGTCACCCGGATCGAGCAGCGCGATGAAGAGGTTGTAGAGCGAGTGCTTGGCGCCGCACGAGACCAGCACGTTCTCGGGCGAGATCTCGGTCCCGTGCACGCGCCCGAGCTCGGCCGCGACCGCGGCGCGCAGCTGCGCCGTGCCGCCGACCTCGGTGTACTTGGCGACCGCGCCCTTGCCGAGCGCGTCGCGCGCCGCGGCCTTGATGTGCTCGGGCGTGTCGAAGTCGGGCTCGCCGGCGCCGAAGCTGATCACGTCGACGCCCTGGGCCTTGAGGCGGGCGGCCTTGGCGGTCACGGCCAGGGTGATCGACGGCTTGATGGCGTCGAGGCGCGAGGCGGTCTTCAGGTTGGGCTGTGACATGGCTTCTATCTCCCGTACTTCTTGGCCAGCGCGTCCACCACCGGGGGTGGCACGAGGCCGGTGACGTCGCCGCCGAGGCTGGCGACCTCCTTGACCAGGGACGAGCTCACGTAGTGGTTGCGCTCGTCGGTCATGAAGAACACCGACTCGATCTCGGGTGCCAGCCGCCGGTTCATGTGGGCGAACTGGAACTCGTACTCGAAGTCGGCCAGGGCGCGCAGGCCGCGCACGATGACGCTCGCCTTCTGCTCGCGGCAGAACTCGACGAGCAGGCCGCCGAAGGACGCGAACGACAGGCGCGTCGCGTACTGGGGCAGGGCGTCGCGGATGAAGCCCACCCGCTCCTCGACGGTGAACAGCGGCTGCTTGCGCGGGTTCACCGCGAGCGTGACCACGATGTGGTCGAAGAGCTGGAGCGCGCGCTCGAGGATGTCGAGGTGCCCGTTGGTGATCGGGTCGAACGTCCCGGGATACACGGCGACGACGTGCTTCGACGGGTCCTTCGTGATGATCGGCGTCATGGAGGGCTCACCCGGTAAAGTGACAGCTCGGTGTCGCCGTAGCGGCGCAGGTCCGTTCGTAGCAGGAATCCTGCGCGATCGGGGGATGGCGCGCGGTGTGCGTGCTCGACGACCACGACGGCGTCGTCCGTGAGGCGGGCTCGGGGCAGGGCCGCGAGCGAATCGGTCACGACATCGGCGGCGTAGGGTGGATCGAGGAAGATCCATCGCCATGGCGGTCCCGGCGGGGGCGCCTCGAGGAAGCGGCTGACCTCGATCGGGGCGATCGTGACCTGCGCCTCGACGCCGAGGGCCTGGACGTTCTGGCGCAGCGCCGCGAGCGCGGGCCGCGCGCGCTCGACGGACGTGACCGACGCCGCACCCCGCGACAGCGCCTCGAGGCCGAGCGCGCCGGAGCCGGCGAACAGATCGAGGACGTGAGTCTCGTCCAGGGGCGGGCCCAGGATGTTGAAGAGCGCCTGACGCACCTTCTCCGAGGTCGGGCGGGTGGCGGCGCCGTGGGGTGCGCGGAGCACGCGACCACCCAGGGTGCCGGAGACGATGCGCATGGCGTGATATTGCTGCGGTCCCGTCGCGAGGGCTACGATGTCGGCCATGGCAGATCGCCAGGACAACCTGGCCGTGCGCGTCCTGGCCCCGGCGCTGACCGGGGGACGGCTCGACGCCGTGGCGCTGCGCGAGGGCGAGCGCGCCTGGACGTACCGCGAGCTCGCCGACAAGGTCGCGCGGGTCGGCGGCGCGCTCGGCGGGCTCGGCATCGAGGCGGGCGAGCGCGTCGCCATCCTCATGCGCGACACGCTCGAGGCCGCTGCGGCGATCCTCGGCGTCATCCACGCCGGCGCGGTCGCCGTGCCGCTGTCGGAGCTCGCGCGCCCCGACGACCTCCGCGAGTACCTGGATCACGCCCAGGCGGCGATGGCGATCGTCGACGGGGAGCTCGAGCCGGCGCTCGATCAGGTGCGCGGCGAGCTGCCGCGCCTGCGGGAGATCATCTGCCTCGAGCCGCGCGCGCCGGGCGAGCGCGATTTCGGCGCCATCACGCGCACCGCGGCGCCGGCGATGGCGGCCGAGGTCGAGCCCACGGACGAGTGCCTGCTGCTCTACTCGGCGGGCTTCGGCGACGACCTGCGCGGCGTGCTCCACAGCCACGCCTCCGTCGTCGCCGCGCACCAGTCGTTCGCCGCGTTCCTCGGCCTCGGCGCCGGCGACAAGATCTTCACGGTCACCCGGCTGTCGACGGCCTTCGGCTTCGGCGCCGGCCTCGTGTTCCCGCTGCTCGCCGGCACGGAGTCGTTGCTCCTGCCGGCCCAGCCGTCGTCGAAGGTCCTGCTCGCCGCGATCGAGCAGTTCCGCCCCGACTTCTTCCTCTCGACCCCGTCGATCTACGGCCAGCTCGCCCGCGACGTCGCCGCGAGCAAGGTCGCGTCACCGCTGACCAAGGTGCGTGGCGCGATCGCCGGCGGCGAGGGCATGCCCGACAAGCTCATCCCGCGGATCAAGGCGGCGCTCGGCGTCGACGTCGTGATCGGCTTCGGCATCACCGAGGTCATGCAGATCGCGATCGCCGGCCCCGCCTCCGACGACGAGCGCGCCGGCGCGTGCGGCACGACGTTGCCCCACGTCGAGGCCCGCGTCGTCGATGACAACGGCACGCAGGTCGGGACCGACGAGATCGGCACGCTCCAGCTGCGTACGCCGTCGATGTGCCTCGCTTACTGGGGCGGCACCGACGGCAAGGATCGCGGCGCGATCGCCGCCGACGGCT
>DDTA01000183.1:19492-29006 GCA_002344285.1 Myxococcales bacterium UBA2376 | reverse complement strand
TCGGCGCCAAGATGGCCAAGGCCGGGCGCATCATCGCCATCGACACCAATCCATCGAAGTTCGAGATGGCGCGCGAGATGGGGGCAACCGACTGCGTCAACCCGAAGGATCACGACAAGCCGATCCAGCAGGTGATCGTGGAGATGACCACCTGGGGCGTGGACCATTCGTTCGAGTGCATCGGCAATGTCGAGGTGATGCGCGCCGCGCTGGAATGCGCGCACCGCGGCTGGGGCCAGTCGGTGATCATCGGCGTGGCGGCGGCCGGGGCCGAGATCAGCACCCGCCCGTTCCAGCTTGTCACCGGCCGGGTCTGGAAAGGCACCGCCTTCGGCGGCGCGCGCGGCCGCACCGACGTCCCGCGCCTGGTCGACTGGTACATGGATCAGAAGATCGAGATCGATCGCATGATCACCCACAAGCTCCCGCTCGACCGCATCAACGAGGCCTTCGACCTGATGCACGCCGGCGAGTCGATCCGCACCGTCGTCGAGTTCTGAGCCGCGCGCGGGGCTGCGGCGCGGACGCGGGCGCC
Source organism: Myxococcales bacterium UBA2376 (assembly GCA_002344285.1). Taxonomy (GTDB): domain Bacteria; phylum Myxococcota_A; class Polyangia; order Haliangiales; family Haliangiaceae; genus UBA2376. Next base: position 28,471 of record DDTA01000183.1, on the reverse strand, counting down.
GCGATCCTCAGGCGGGCGGGAACGCGTCCTGTTTCTCCCAGCCGGCCGAGAGTCGTGAAACGCGGCGTTCCCGCAGGAACGCCAGCACGATCTCCATGGCGGCGTCCACGTCGAGGACGTGACGTCGTGGGTGCTCGGCTGGCTGGCCGCCGTGGACGAACTGGACCGTGCCCACGTGGGCCGGATCGCTGACCCGGTCGTGGAAGTCGTCGACACCGGTTGTCAGCAAGAGCGCTGCGCGTCCGCCGCTGAGGCTCAGGGCGAGCTCCTGCGCGTCGCCGGTGACGCGGAGCGCGACGCTCCACGCGTCGCGATCACGGTCTCTTCGGAGAGGTCGCCGTTCTGATCGAACGACTCGATGTGGCAGAAGCAACCCATGTGTCTTCGGCGTAGCGCGGACGCCTAGGGCCGCATCCGCGCGTCGGGTTCGACGAAGACGAGCTCGACGCCGCAGCGCTGTCCGCGACGCAGCAGCTCGAACTCCGCGCGGGTTCGGTCGCAGAGACCTAGCTGAGCGAACTGGACGGTCACGAACCCCAGCGGTTCCCCTCGAGCGACGTCACCTGCGACGCGGTCGACGACCCGGAGCCGTTCGATGAGGTCATGCTCGCCCTCGCGAGCTCGAACCGCTTCGATGACGTACTCGCCGGGAGGCAGGTCGACGATCAACGGGAAGTCGAAGAAGAAGCTCGAGTCGCTGATCGACAGCCGCCCCGATCGAATGTCCAGGGTGCCGAGCCGAGACCACATCGCGCGTCACCTCAGACCAGCGGGCCGGGCGTCTCGCCCAGGCCGATGAGGGGATGGTGCCGGCGCCAGCCGGTGGTGAGGAGCCAGGTCGTCGCGCCCGACACGGGCAATGGCTCGTACCCGTCGGGGATCGGGAAGGGCCTCGTCATGCCGGCCCAGCCGTCGAAGAGCACGCCCGTCGAGTAGCGATCGACCTGCGCGGGCGCCTGGAAGTCCTCGCGGTGCCGCCGCCAGTTGTTCAGGACATAACAGAGAGCCGCGCGAACCTGCCGGGGCGTCGTCAGCTGGACGGCGTGGTAACGGCGAGAGAAGACGGTGCCGCGCCGCCCGCGCTCCGCGTTGAGCCGGTGGGTTGCGGAGATCATGAACGCGCGCACGCCGTTGCCGAGCGCGCGCTTGTCGCTGGCCTCGACCAGCAGGTGGAGGTGATTGCTCTGGATGCTGGTGTGGACGATGCGGAAGTCGCGCCGACCGATACACGCGGCGACCGCGCGGCGGATCGCCGCGTAGGCGCCGGGGCGGCGCAGCCGACCGACCTCCTTGCCGACGCGCAACGTGACGTGCACGGGATGGTTCTTCGAGAGCTCGGGCCGGCGCACGTTGCGCGGAATGGCGCCTGGCTTGCGCGGTCGCCCCGCGCCGGGACGCTTTCCGCCCCACGTGGGCGCCGGCTTCATCGCCAGCTCGAGCTGCCCGATCCCTTCCTTCCCGCGGCACCGCCTCATGATTATGTTCGTATATATTATTTTTCGCCGAACATCAAGTGGAGATTCGCGAGACGAGCGGCGGTGCGACCCCTTCGGCTCACGCGACGATGATGTTGTCGAGCTCCACACTCAGTGTCTCGGCGTCGGGATCACCGACGAGGGTCGCCTGCAGCTCGAGATCCGAAAGCCCCTCCTCCTCGGTGTAGATGCGGAAGCGGACCGAGTAAGCGGGCGGCGAGCTTTCTTGCACCGGAATCACGTCGGCGCGCAAGAAGTCCTCCGCGAGGGGCATCACCAGGGTCCGGCCGTAGTCGCGGATCGCGGCCTCCATCTCCGAGGCGCGCAAGCGCTCGCCGCCCGTCATGCGCTCGAGACCGCCGTAGTCGTGGCGGACGAGCAACTCCACGACCACGCGCAGTGTCCGTGCGATCGCGTTCGTCGCGTCCACCAGGTGACGTTACCTCGCGCGAGGCGCGCTCATGGCGCGCGGGGTGGAGCCGAACGGCTCCGCACGCCGGGAACGCTAGAGGGGGCGGCTCGGCAACTGGGCGGAGTCACAGGGAGGTGGGGTGGCGCGGGGATTGCTCGATACCAGGGCCGACCGTCCTACCTGGAGCATCATGTCTCGACTCACCTGGATCATCCTTGCCACTGCCCTCTTCGTCGCCACGCCGTGGCTCGCCCACGACGCGCGCGCCCAGGGCTCCGTGCTCGGACCGCGGCTGCTCATCGAGACCGATGACGGCGCCGACGCCGTGATCGGCGTGGAGCTGCGCAGCGAGCTCGCGCCGATGGGGCGGAACGCGCGCCTCGACGTGCGGCCGTCGTTCGACTACTACGTCTTCGACGACAACGGCGCCGCCGGCTACGACTTCGACGTGTTCGGGCTCGGTCTCGACGGCCTGTTCAGCTTCGAGGTCGGCCCCAACGCCGAGGTCTACGGCATCGCCGGCGTCAGCGTGTTCATCCTGTCGGTCGAGACGCCGGTGGGCGACGACACCGACACCGAGGTGGGCGTCAACCTCGGCGTCGGCGCGCGCTTCCTCACGCGCGGCAACGTGCAACCGTTCTTCGAGCTGCGCGCCACCATCGGTGACGTGGAGCCGGTCCTGCTCGGCGGCGGCATCCTCTTCGCGCTGTGATCACCAGCGCAGGTGCAGGCGGCCGTCGCGGTGGACCTTGCCGGCCTCGCCCAGGCCGGTGCCAGGGTCGGTGATGCGGCGGTGGACGCGCGTCGCCGGCGCGAGCACCGCGTCGCGGCCCCGGTTGAAGCTCTGCTCGCGGACGATCGCCAGGTACGCCTTGTCGAGCGCGAGCGCACGCGCGCGCGTCGGGAACAGCGCCCACGCGAGGTCGCGGTCGCCACCGACGGCGGCGCGGCGCAGCTCGGCCTCGGCGACGTCGCCGCCGGGGACGAAGCGCGCGAGCAGCTCCTCGTTGGTGCGGGTCTCGTCGCCGCCGCGCACGCGCGTGAAGTATGTGACCAGCTCGGGCGCGTCGTGGCCGACCTGCGGGCGGTCCTGCAGGCCGCGCAGGTCCTGGTGGCGCCAGCCGGCGGCGCCGGGCACCTTGCGCGCGAAGCTGAACGTCTGATCGATCGTCACGCCGAGGTGTCCGTGGCAACCCATGCAGGTCCGGTGCTCCTCCTCGGTCTGCACGCGCAGGGCGCCGTTCACATCCTCGATGTAGCCCTGGAGCTGCCAGCCGAACGCGCCGAGCAGGCCCATCTCCGGGTCGCCCTGGTAGACGGGTAGCTTCCCGAGCGCCTTGTCCTCGGACTCCTCGGTGTACGCCCGCTGCCGGCCCCAGTCGTCGAGGGCCTCGACCTTGCGCATGTAGCGGAGCTCCTTCATGCGCGCCGCCATGAACGTCGGCTGCTCGGGATCGAGGTAACGCACGCTGTGGAGCAGCTCCGTCCCGAGCGGGTACGCCTGCGCGACGAGCGGCTCGCCGGCGGCGGCGCCGTACTAGCGCGGCGGCAGGCGGCGAATCTGCGTGGTGCCCGCGCGTAGCTCGCCGTCGCCGTCGAGATCGAACGCCACGAGCCGCTCGTCGACCGGCTCGACCTCGCGATCGACGCGCTTCGTGCCGTAGTCCTCCACGGCGATCGCCGCCTCGAGCAGCGCGAAGTTGAGGCGCAGCACCTCGCGCGACGGCGTCCCGTCGGCGGCACGGCCGAAGCTGTCCGGCAGCCGGACGAAGACGTCGCTGGTCGAGCCGTTGCTCGGCCAGAACGCGCCGGGGAACGGGTGGAAGCGGACCGCGCGCCAGCCGCTGCCGTCGACGGCGAAGCCCTCGGCGTCGAACCCGCGCGCCAGCTCGAGATCGGGCCGGAAGCCCTGGTACGCGGGCGGCATCGCCTGCATCGCGGCGCGCAGCGGCGCGTAGTTGTCGCCCTTCACCCAGCGCAGGATCTCGTGATCCGAGACCCCGGCGATGAAGGCGCGGCGATCCGCGAACAGGTTGGTCCAGTGGTTCTCGAGCGCGGCCTCGGAGAACGCGTAGGTCTCCTGCAGGTCGGCGTCGTCGAGCTGGGTGCGGCCGACGCCGCGCGTGTGACACGTCCAGCAGGGGTTCGACTCGCCGCCGGTCGCCGTGTAACACATCGGCGGCACCGCGGCCTCGCGATTGCCGACGACGCCAGCGATCTGCGCCGCCGCGGCGTACGCCATCGGCCCGCCGTGCTCGCCCGCTTCGCCGGGCTCGCGCTCTCCACAACCGAGTCCCGACCCGGTCACGAAGAGCGCGAGCAACAGACGTTCGTGCCAGCCCCTCACGCCCATCAGCGTGGCGGCCAGCTGGAGTACTGGTCCTCGCCCGGGTGCTGCACGTTGAAGAACAGCGTGGTCATGCCCGGCGTGAACGCGGGACCGGTCGCCTCGCTGTCGCTCGGGCCGGCGGCGACGCGGAAGGCGAGGCCGTAGGTCGGCGTCGGCAGCGTGCGGTGCGCCGGGTCGAGGTCGAGGTAGTAGAGCGCATCGGCCGAGCGCTTCATCGAGCTGCCGAAGTAGCCGTCGGTGCCGAACCAGACGCCACCGTCGGCGTCGATCATGATGTTGTCCGGGCTGCCGGCGTCGAACAGGCCGGCGCTGGTGTTGCCCGCCCACGCCTGCCAGTAGTCGAACGTCATCGACGTCGCCGGCGTGCTGGGCACCTCCTCCTCCATCACGAAGATGCCGCCGGCACGGTCGCCGCGGTTGGGCTGCGTCACGCCGGAGGCGAGGAGCACGCCGTTCTGGTCGAGGGCGACCGTGCCCGAGTGGTTGGTGAACGCGATGTAGATGCGCGGCCGGCCCGAGATGTCGAGCGGGTTGTACTCGAGGTCCTCGGGGCGGTTGAGCTCCATCGCGCCGATCTTCAAGGACGCGGTGAAGAGCGCCTTCCGCACGTCGTCGTCGGTCGGGAAGCCGCCGATGCCGTTCCAGCTCACGTCGGTCAGCGCCTGGCCGACGGTCTTGGTCGGCGTGCCCAGCGCGGTCGCGTTGGGCGCGATGGCGGCCGACGTCGTCGACAGCTCGATCCAGCGACCCGTCCCGGGCGCCGCCTCGGTCGGCGCGGCGCCGCCCACCAGCCGGCGGCCCTGCGTGTTGTCGAGCCCGGCGAAGTGCGCCACGTACAGCTTGCCGTCGTCGAGGAGCCCGCGGATCTGCGCCCTGGTCATGCCCGGCGTGTACGGCTGCGCCGAGACCCACTTGTAGATGTGGCCCGAGCGTCGGTCGTTGCCGGCGTAGACGACGATCGGCTGGTCGGGCAGGAGCTTCCAGTCGGTGCCCATGGCGAACGCGGCGTTCTCCCAGTTGGCGCGGCCGATGCTGCCGAGCTTGCGGTGGCCGACGCCGGCCGTGGTCTTGCCGTAGTACTCGTTCGCCGGCGCGCCGGGATCCATCTCGACCAGGAAGCCATACGCGTCCTTGGGGTGCGACGCGTCCGGATGGGGGCTGGCGAAGTCGGTGGTCGGCGACGGCGTGAGGTTGAAGCTCACGTTGGCGCCGGGATCGAAGCCCTGGCCGGTGAGGAAGCGGTTGCCCGAGCTCCAGCCGGTCTCGATGTCGCCGTACGCGAACGCCACGTTCTCCTCGGCGGTGATGACCGTGCCCCACGGAGTCACGGTCCCGGAGCAGTCGGCCATGATGCCGGTCACCACGTCCGCCGGCAGCGCGGTGCCGGTGTCGTCGTGATCGTCGCTGACGTCCATCGCCGTGACCTTGACCAGGGTGGCGTCGGTCGCGTCGTAGCGCTTGCCGATGGTCGAGCGGTCGATCGACCACTCCCCCGTCGACGGATCCTTCACGATGCGGAACCACGCGCCGCCGACCTGCTTCTTGTACTCGTCGGTGTAGACGGTGAGGTCCGACGGCGTCCAGGCGTTGCCCGTGGGCGCCCCCGAGATCGTGCCCCAGTACGCCAGGAAGCGCGCGAGGGTCAGGTGCTGACCCGTCGGCGCCGCGGTCGCGCGCGGGCGACCGTTCGACACGTACTCGTGGTTGACCCACACCCAGCCGGCGGAGTCGCTGCCCTGCCAGTACGGCGTGCCCGGCGTCTCCCACCCGTCGCCGAAGAACGCCATGAAGTCGGCGTTGGCGCCGAAGCGGGGCGTCGTCGTCGGCCCGGTCATGTTGTCCCAGGTCAGCGGGTCGAGCCACTTCACGACGACGTCGGGCACGAGGCCCGGGATCGCGCGCACCGAGTCGGTGGCCGCGACCGAGAGCGGGAACTCGATGCCGGTCGGCATCGCGCCGGTGCCGTACCGGACGACCAGCGCCTTCACGTAGTCGGCGATGTTGGTCGCGCCGACGCCGGCGACGTCGCAGAAGCTGAGCGCCACCATCGACGAGAGCGGCGCGGTGCTGGGCACGCCCTCGGCCTCGGTCTCGAAGCCGCCGCCGGACGGACAGCTGGTGCCATTGGTGCCGTCCTGACCGTCCTCACCGTCGGTACCGGCGGTGCCGTTGGTGCCGCTGGAACCCGCCGGACCTTGCGGGCCCGAGGGGCCGGTCGGTCCCGCGGGGCCGGTCTGGCTATCGTCACCGCAGGCGCAGAGCGACGCGAAGAGCGTCGCGGCGAGCATCGATCTGGTGGAACGCATGTGCGCACACCTTGGTCGCCCGAGGTGAGACGTCTGCGCCCGTCACGAAACACTTCACGTCGTGATCCGCGACGAGTTTGAGACGAAGCCGGATCAGGACCTACGGCTTCGTGATCGTCAGCGTGTCGATCGGCGTGCCCGCCGGATCGAACGCGTCCATCACGAGCATCGTGCGGCGCACGCGCACGGTGAGCGCCGAGTGCGTCATGAGCGAGAGCGCCGTCCAGAAGTCCGTGCCGTTGCCGTAGAGCGAGGCGCCAGCGCCACCCGAGACGACGTAGATCGTCCCTTCGGCGGGCGTGGCCTGACGCTGCAGGTTCTTCATCGGGTGCGTACGCTCGTAGTTGTGATCGTGCCCGTTGAGCACGAGGTCGACGCGGAACTGATCGTAGAGCGGGGCCCACGCCATCTGCAGCGTCGTGTCCGTGCCATGACGCGTCGACGCCGAATAGATCGGACGATGATGGTTGACGATCTTCCAGGGCCGGTTCTCGTGCGCCGCGAGATCGGCGCGCAGGAAGTCCCTGATCTTGCCGGTCAGGTCGCCGACCTGCTCGGGCGAGTCGTTCAGCACGGTGATGTGAGCGTGGCCGTAGTCGAACGAGAAGTTCTGCTCGTCGCCGGGCATCGCGAACTGCGAGTAGAAATTGACCGCGTTGAGCTCGTGGTTGCCGTGCGCACAGAGGACGGGCACGCGCGCGAAGAGCGGCTCGCCGGCGGCGAAGAACTCCTCCCACTCCTCCTGGAAGGCGCCGATGGTCACGGCGTCACCGGAGAACAGGACGAGATCGGGGGTGCGCATCCGCAGCTGCTCGACGAGCTGCGCCCACACGAGGTAGCCGTCGCGGCTGTCGCCCACCGAGGCGACGATGATCTCGGCGTCGGGTGTCGCGGCGACGTCGGGCGCGGTGCGGAAGGTGTACAGGGGCGACACGTGCGCGTCGTCGGACACGATCTGGTACGTGTACTCGGTGTCGGCCGAGAGGCCGCACAGATGGGCCTCGTGGATGCGCACGAGCTCGCCGACGCCCCCGATCCCGCTCTGGTACGCGAACGTCAGCGCGGTGGTCTCGTCGGTGAGCGCGCCGCCGGCGCCGAACCGCACCTTGCCGGCCCGAGTCTCGTCGTCGAGCGTGCGCCACGAGACGACGATCGAGGTGCGCGGATCCGAGGCGAGGCCCAGGTGGACGTGCTTGATCGTCGGATCCGACCCGACGTACGCGTCGGCCACGACGGGCGCCTCGGCGCCGAGCCGCGTGGTCATGGTGTAGCCACAGCCCGGGATCGTGATGGTCCCGCCGGCGAACGGCGACTCGTCACCGAGGTCGTCGACATAGTTGTCGCCACAACCAGCGCCGACCGCGAGGCCGGCGAGCAGACCGAGGACGTGACAGCGACTCATCGCGGCTCCATGAGGGACACGGCAGACGAGCAGCGTCGTACGAGTCGCGCCCCCAGTTCAACCGCAAATCGTCGGCGCGTCGCACCGGCCCGGTCGTCGCCCCGATGTCACCCTGGGGCCACGGTGTCGTGATCGTCCTGACACCGGCGCGCGTGACAGTGCCCCCATGCGGAGTCTCCCCATTCGTGCGCTCGCCACCGCGATGAGCGGAGCGGCCGCGTGCACCGGCGCGAACGCCGGCGCGATGAGCGGCGAGCCCGGTCTCCTCATCACGGAGATCGCCGCCGCCGGCACGCCACACGACTGGGTCGAGGTGAAGAACATCTCCGAGCGCTGGCTCGATCTCGTCGACTTCGTCGTGGTCGACGCGCGCGACGACCTCGACCGCGCCCGGCCGCTCGGCGCGGTCAAGCTCGCCCCCGGCGAACGCTACATCCGCGTGCTAACCGACGCCACGGTCGGCTTCCGGCTCGCGGGTGACGAGGAGCTCTGGATCTACCGCGCCGCCGACGGCGCGCTCGTCGACGGCGTCGACTGGGATCAGGGCGCATCGCCGCCGGGCGGCAGCTACGCCCGGCGCGGCGACACCGGCATGTTCGTCACGGTCGCGCGCGACACGCGCGGCCGCGCCAACCCCGAGTGACACGCCCGCGCGATCCGGCGACGCCGCGCCTCGAAGAGCTGGACATGCTCGGCGAGCTGATCGAGCGCGCCGGGCCGCTGGTGCGCCATCGCGTGCTCGCCGAGGTCGAGGATCGCGGCGCGCGCTGGCCGGTGCGCGCGCTCGAGCTCGGCCCCGAGCGCGACGACACGCCGCTGCTGATCATCGTCGGCGGCGTGCACGGCCTCGAGCGCATCGGCAGCCAGGTCGCGCTGGCGTTCCTCTCGGCGCTCCTCGGGCGCCTGCTCTGGGACAGCGCGACCGAGCACCTGCTCGAGCGCGCGCGCCTGTGGATCCTGCCCGTGCTCAACCCGGTCGGCATGGCGCGCGGCACGCGCTCGAACGGGCGCGGCGTCGATCTCATGCGCAACGC
>DDTA01000183.1:0-19470 GCA_002344285.1 Myxococcales bacterium UBA2376 | reverse complement strand
GCCGGCGGCCCGATGGAGCCCGAGGCGGCGGCCCTCGTCGACTGGGTCGAGCGCGGCGTCGCGCGCGCGCCGGTCGCGATCGCGCTCGACGTCCACTCCGGGTTCGGCACCAGCGACCGCCTCTGGTTCCCGTGGGCCCACACGCGCCAGCCCATGCCGCACCTCGCCGAGCTGCGCGCGCTCGTCGGGCTACTCGACGCGAGCCAGCCGCATCACGTGTACCGCGTCGAGCCGCAGGCGCACGCCTATACGATCCAGGGCGACCTGTGGGATCACATCTACGCGCGCCACCTCGCGGCCGCGCGCCCCGGCCTCTTCCTCCCGCTCACCCTCGAGATGGGCTCGTGGCTGTGGGTGAAGAAGAACCCGCGCCAGCTCTTCAGCCGTCTCGGCTCCTTCAACCCCATCCAGCCCCACCGCGTCCGTCGCATCCTCCGCCGCCACGCCGCCCTCATCGACTTCCTCCACCGCGCCGTCGCCTCGCGCGAGTCGTGGAGCGCCCTCTCCGACGAGCGCCGCCGCCTCCTCACGGACGAGGCGTACCTGGCCTGGTACGCCCGCTAGCCTTAAGTTGTCAAAGTTGACACCGTCCCCAAATGGAACACGTTCTACTTGGGGACGGTGTCAACTTTGACAACTCAAGGGCCGTGCACGCGGGCGAGCGCGAGAAGGGACATCGCCTCGTAGAGGAGGGAGGCGCCGAGGTGGGCGGTCATGTCGGCGTGGTCGAGCTGGGGGGCGAGCTCGCAGAGGTCGGCGCCGATGAGGCGGACGCCGCCGAGGCCGCGGACGAGGGCGAGGGCCTCGCGGGAGGTGAGGCCGCCCGGGACCGGGGTGCCGGTGCCCGGCGCGAAGGCGGGATCGATCGCGTCGATGTCGAAGGAGAGGTAGACCGGGCGGCGGCCGATGCGCTCGCGCAGCTCGGCCGAGAGGCGGGCCACGCCGCGCGAGGCGACCTCGTCGATGAAGTAGATGTGGTTGCAGGCGTCGAGGGTGAGGGCCGCCTCGTCGGCGGCGCCCCACGAGCCCCGGATGCCGACGTGGAAGAGCTGACCGGCCTCGACCAACCCCTCCTCGATGATGTGGCGCATCGGCGTGCCGTGATGGTGCGCGTCACCCCACGTGTCGGGGCCGCTGGTGTCGAGGTGGGCGTCGACGTGCACGATCGCGAGCGGGCCGTGGACGGCGTGGAGAGCGCGCACGGTTGGCAGCGCGACCGAGTGATCGCCGCCGACGACGAACGGGGCGGCGCCAGCGCGCGCGATCGCCGCGACCTCGCCCTCGACGGCGGCGCGCATCGCGGCGCGATCGAACGGCGGGAAGGCGACGTTGCCGCCGTCCTTGCACACCAGCGAGCGGAAGACATCGACGCCGGCCGTCGCGTGATAGCTCTGGACGAGCGCGCTCACCCGGCGCAGCGCCCACGGCGCGAGCCGCGCACCCGGCTGGTACGTCGTGCCGGCGTCGGTGGGCACGCCGAGGAGGACCGCGTCGGTGTCGCGGTGCGGATCGGGCTGCGCCAGGTCGGCCATCGGCAGGCGGAAGAAGGGCGTCTGCCCGTGGCGCAGGTACTCGAACGCGGACTGCTGCATGGCTCGTCTCCTCGGCTCGGGATCAGGCGCGCAGGTGACCGTCGAGCGAGAGCGCGATCGCCGCTCGCACGCGCGCCGCGAAGTCGGCGGGCTCCTCCGTCGGCCGCGCCCACATCGGGGAGCGCACGACGAGCCGCGCGCGCACGCGCGGCAGGGTCGAGAAGCGCCAGTAGTGCGGCAGGAAGGTGGCGTTGTCGGTCCACGCGAGGTCGCGGTCCTCGTACGTGAGCGCGATCGGGACGACCGGCACCTCGGCCAGGATCGCGGCGCCGAAGATGCCGCGGTGGAACGGCAAGATGCGGTTGCCGCGCGTGGTCGTCCCTTCGGGGAAGTTGAGCACGCTCACGCCGGCTCGGAGCGCCGTGATCGCGCGCCGCAGCGTGACCGCGCGCCGCGGGATGGACGCGCGGTCCACGAAGTTCACGCCGAGCGCGCGCGCCGCCGGGCCGATCATCGGCCACCCGGCGACCTCCGCCTTGGCGACGGGCGCGGCTGGCTTCTGCGCGAGGATCACCAGGGGATCGAGGTACGAGAGGTGATTGGCGACGAGCACGCACGGCCGGTCGGGGAACATCCCCCGGACGTCGACCTCGATCGCGTGGATCGCGCACAGCTCGCGCAGCGCCTGGGCGAGAGAGTGCGCCTGCGCGCCCGGGTAGTAGTGTCCGACGATGCGCGCCTCGCCGAGCGCGGACAGGCTGGTCAGCGCCGCGCGCGCGATGCGCGCGGTCGCGCGCGCACCGACGGCGACGTTGACCGCACCGGCGAGGCCGGGCAACGCAGCCGCGGTCTCGCCGCTCACGCCGCCTCGCTGGCGGCGACCCGGCGATCGACGAGGCCGAGCCGCTCGTACTTCGGACGCATCCTCTCGAGCTGCGCGCGGTCGATGCACGCGACGATCCGCTCGTCGCCGGGCCCGTAGAAGTCCTGGCGACGATCGACCTCGACCGCGCCGAGCATGTGGTGGAGCGCCCGCGCCGCCGTGTTGTCTTCTTTCACCGTGAACCAGCACACGTCGACGCGCTCGAGGATCGTGCGCACGAACGAGCCGATGAGCATCGCGGTCAGCCGCTTGCGCTGGTACTCCTCGCGGATCGCGAGCGTCGTGCACCACGCCTGCCGCTCCTTGACGAACGAGAGCAGGTACCCGACCGGCCGATCGTCGTCGAGCGCGAGGAAGCAGGTGTCGGGGAAGATCTCGGTGCACACCCGCAGGTAGTGCGGGCAGAGCACGTCCTCGCCGAGCGCCCCGAACACGTCGCGCTCGAGCTGCACGAGCGAGGGGAAGTCGTCGGTGGTCAGCGTGCGAACCTGATATCGGGTCATCGTTGGCCTCCGCGTAGGTGTTGTGAACGTTCTTGCAGGCGCACGTGTCCGAACCGGGGCGATCCGGTGATAGTTCGGCCACGAGCGCGGCCGCGCGATCAGCGCGGTGACGGCAGCGTCGCGGCGAGGTCGCGGAGCGCGATCGCAACCTCGGCCGCGCTTGCGGGCCTGTGTCCCGCGTCCTTCGCCATCATCGAGCGCACGAGCGACACCAGCGGTGCGGGCAACGGGCCGGCCGGCGACGTCACGGTGGGGACCTCGGCGTTCAGGTGCATCGCGAGGAGCGCCCGCAGATCGCCGCCGCGATACGGCACGTTGCCGGAGAGGAGCTGGAACAGGAGGCAACCGAGCGCGTACAGGTCGGTGCGACCGTCGAGGTCGTGGCCCATGATGTGCTCGGGCGACATGTAGCTGGGCGTGCCGACGATCATGCCGTCGCGCGTGAGCACGTCGCCGTCGCTCATGAGCTTGGCCGTCCCGAAGTCGGCGAGCTTGACCGCGAGCGCGTCGTCGACGAACACGTTGCTCGGCTTGACGTCGCGATGGACGACACCGACGGCATGCGCGGCGGCGAGCCCCTCGGCGATGCCCTGGGCGATGCGCAGCGCCGCCACCGGCTCGGGCGTGCCCGTGCGGATCCGCTGCAGGAGGGTCGGCGCGCCGACGAGCTCCATCACGAGGTAGGGCCGCCCGTCGAGGAGATGCCCGAAATCGAGCACCTCGACGATGCGTGGGTGCCGCGCCCGGGACGCCGTGCGCGCCTCGCGCAGGAACCGGCCGGCCGCGATCGGATCCGCACGGTGGACGCCGTGCAGGATCTTGATCGCGACGGGCCGGTCCAGTCCTCGATGGAGCCCGCGGTAGACCACGCCCATCCCACCCTCACCGAGCTTCTCGAGCACCTCGTATCGATCGATCGTCGCTGGCACCCCCTCGCGATCCGGCGCGTCGGCGCCGACGATCACCCGGCGCACCTCCACCGCGCTGCCGCTCGCCGTGTGCCGGTAGCCGACGACGAGCTCCCCGCTCGCGCCACCGCTCGTCACCGACAGGCGTCCGAGCTGCTCGCTCGCGCCGCCGATCGGCAACCCCGCCATCGCGGCCAGCCGCGCCGCGACCGCGTCGGCATGTCCGCGCGGCAGCGCGCCGAGCTCGACGAGCTTCCCGCGGATGTCGACGGCGATCGTCGACCCGTCGGCCCGGGGCACGAGCAGCGCCCCCACCGTCCCGCGCCGCGCCGGGATGCCGGCGACCGCGTCGGCGATCTGCGACGGTGGCGCCTGCGCGATCGCGGCCTGCACGCCGCGCACCGCGGTGGCCGCCGCCGGGTCGTCACCGGCGAGCTGCCGCACCACGTCGTCGATGCGCTCCCCGAGCGGCCCCGCCGCCTCGAGCGTGCCCGGCGTGACGTCGAGCAGCGTCGGCTCGATCGCCGCGACGTCGCGCAGGAGCCGCGCGCGGGCCTCCTCGGTGCGCTTCGCGGCCCGCGCCGCCTGGTTCGCCGCCCGTCGCGCGAGCCCAGCTTCGACCGTGGTGAGGAGCTCGACCGTGTCGAACGGCTTGGTCAGGTAGCGCACGACCTGTTCGGTGTTGATGGCGACGAGCGCCGACTGGAGATCCGGCGCGCCGGTCAGGAGCACGCACGGGATGTCGGGGTGCGACGCCTTGAGCGCGTCGATCAGCGTGGGCCCCGACATCCGGGGCATGTCCTTGTCGGTGATGACGAGGTCGACGACCTCGCGCGCGACGACCTCGAGCGCGTCGTACGGATCCTGCGATGTGATCACTCGGCGGTCCGGAGACGCGACGACCCGGGCCAGGGCCCGGGTCACCACGATCTCGTCGTCAACGATGAGGATCGTCGACCCCATGCCCCGATCGTCGGGAGTCATCCCGATCGGGTCAAGGGATGGGGGCGGGATCCGCTCAGTTCTGCGGGTACGCCGTCCAGCCCGTCGTCCAGTCGATCGCGCCGACCGCGCCGACGAACGTGGCGGTCGGGTCGAAGAAGCCGTCGTTCGGCGGGGTCGCGCCGCCGGTGAGCGCGGCGCTGCCGTCGGTCGGCTTGAACGTCGGGTTGTTCAGGTTGAACGCGGCGGCCGGCATGCCCGGATCGGCCTCGCGGTTCATGTTCGCGGTGACCATGATCGCGGCCTCCTCGTCGATATCGTTCGCCGCCTGCGGCGCCGGCCAGTTGTCGGCATCGCCGAGCGCGTCGTTGTTGAAGAAGATCGAGTTCTTGAAGAACAGGTTGCCGGCGGCGAGCTGGTCGCCGGTCGCGGTGTCACGCACCTCGAGGCCCTTCGGGAAGTTCAGGATGAGGTGGTTGTAGTACGCGCCGCCCGTGCCGCGGCGGAGCACCGTCGCGAAGCTGCCCGACCCGACCGCGTAATCGGCCTTGCCGACGAGCGTGGCGTTGTAGATCGTCGGCCTGGTGCGCGGCATCGCCGTGTACGACGCGGCCGTGCCGTGGTTGTCCGACTCGTAGCCGTTCGACGCGTCGGCCGCGCCGTCCGGACCCACGTGCTGGATCACCAGGAACTGGACCTTGCCCTGCCAGCCGTTGTCGCTGTCGAGGCCGTCGTCCTGCGCCTGGCTGATCACCACGTGCTTCAGGTTGAGCGTGCCGCCGAAGATCTCGACGCCGTCGTCCTTGCCCTTGTGGCTCTGCAGGTAGTCGACCTCGGTACCCGAGCCGACGCCGGCGAACGTGATGTTGTTGAACTCGCGGTCGGCGACGAAGTTGAAGCCGCCGAACTCGACGCGGACGTACCTGAGGGTGCCGCTGTCGTCGGCCGCGTTGGTGCCGCCGAACTTGCCCTCGGGGATGGCGCTGGTGAACGCCTCGAACGTCGCCTCGGTGGACGGCGGCGTCGAGTTCACGTTGACGTTGATCGGCGCGGCGCCGAGGACGAGGAGCCCGCCCCAGAAGCCCGGCGTCCGCATGCCGTCGGGCTGCGCCGAGGTCATGACGATCGGGTTCTCGGCCGTGCCCGCCGCCTCGATCTTGGCGCCGCGGGCGATCACGAGGACCGAGCCCTGCTCGCCGAGGATCCGGGTGCCCGGCTCGATCGTGAGCGTCGCGCCGTCCTTGACGAAGACGTACTTGAGGCGCGGGAGCACGTACGTGTTCTCCGCCTCCCAGGTGGTGTCGGTGGTGATGTCGTCGTTGACGCGGATGGTCTGCGGGCCAGTTGCGTCGGGGTTGACGGCGGCGTCGACGTCCGTGCCGTCGTCGTCACCCATGTTGTCGTCGCCACCGCACGCCCCGAGTGCGGTGCCCGCGAGGCCGGTGAGGCCGATGAACAGGGCGATACTCGTTTTCTTCATGACAGGCTCCTTTTCCGAAATCAATCGACGCTCAGCTCGAGGCTCCCGGCCACGGCAAATCCCGCGTCGTAGCCGTAGATCTCGACGCCGTCCTGGGTGCGCACCGCGCGCTGGTTCAGGAGGTTGGCGGCGGCGAGCTTGAGCTTCAGATCCCGCGGCAGCTTCTGGCTGACCGTCAGGTCCAGGCGATGGAAGGGCTCCTCGTAGACGTTGCCGGCGCCACCGGTGCCCACCTCCTCGATGCGGCGGCCGAACGAGTTGAACAGGATCGACGCCTGGGTCCCGGTCTCCTCGTGGTCGTAGCTGACGTCGAGGTTGGCGACGTACGGCGACTGCCCCTGCAAGGGACGCTCGGCGCCCATCAGGTCGATCTGCGAGCCGATGAGCGCGAGGTTGGCGCCGACCGAGACCTCGTGCAGCGGCGCGACGAAGCGGCCCATGTTGAGCCGCGCCTCGAGCTCGACGCCGTAGCTGGTGGCGCCACGGGCGTTGGCGAAGCTGACGTTCGAGCCGCTGCCGGCGTTCTCGACCGTCTGCTCGATCGGGTCGATGAACTTCTTGTAGAAGAGGCTCGCCGCCACCAGCTCGGTGTCACCCACGAAGGTCTCCCAGCGCACGTCGGCGTTGTGAATCCGGGTCTCGACCAGGTCGGGGTTGCCGCCGATCGCGCGGCGACGGACGTAGTCGTAGTAGAGGGCCGGCGCCACCTCGCGGAAGTTCGGCCGCGCGACGGTCATGCCGTACGCCGCGCGCAGGTTGGTCGACTTGGTCACGCCGTAGACCGCGTTCACCGACGGCAGGATGCCGTCGTCGACGCGGCGGGTCGGCGGCTCGTCCTCGAGCATCAGGTCGACGCGCGAGTCGAGCCCGATGTCCAGGGTCGACTGCTCGAGCCGCGCGCCCGCGACGATGCGCAGCGGGTCCCAGTGCACGACGTCGGCCATGGCGTAGACCGCGCCGATGTCGCGGGTCGCGACGTAGCCGTCGTTCGGCAGCGTCGCCTCGTAGAAGAGCATCGAGTCGGCGTTCTCCGGCGCGAAGGCGACGTTCGGCTCGTCGAAGATGTGGTCGCCGCCGACCACGAAGTGGAACCGGCGCGCGTAGTAGTAGCGGTCCGACCGAAGGAACGAGCCGCCGAGCTTGAGCTTGATCGGCTCGAACGGGATGGTGAGGTCCACGCCGCCGCCGCCGCCGTTGTCGGCCAGGTCGGAGAACAGGCGCTCCGACGACCCCGAGCCGGTGTTGATCACCCAGCGACCGTCCTCGCCGCGGCTGCGCACCAGGTCACGGGTGTCGGGCTCGTTCTGCGCGACGTACGACAGGTTGCCTTGCCAGCCCAGGATGAGCTTGCCGCCGAAGAGGCCGTGCTCGCCGATCGCCTGGGCGAAGCGCATCTCGCGCTCGAGGAAGCGCATGCGGGTGCGCTCGATCTCGCTGGTGTTGTCGTCGATGCCGGTGATGCGGCTCGCGCTGATGTCGGCGTTGTGGGTGTAGAGCCCGATGAAGTTGACGTTGTGGGCCGGCGACGGCGTCCAGCCGCCGGTGAGCAGACCGCCCAGGTTCGCGTTGCGCGTGCCACGGTCGTCGGTCAGCTGCAGCGTCGACGGCAGCGTGCCGCCCATGCCGTCGTCCTCGCCGACCTTGGCGATGTGGCTGATGCGCCGGCTGTAGCCGTGGCCGTAGTTGACGCTCGCGAAGTAGCCGAGGCGCTGCTTCTCGATCGTGTGCGTGTTGCCGACGGTGACGCCGAGGCTGCCGCTGGGGATGGCCGTCGTCGGCGTGAGCTCCCAGTTGTTGTCGAACGAGGTCATCTGCTCGTTCTGCTGGTCGACCGGAAGGCTGGGATCGCCGGCGAGCTGGTAGCGCGGGATGATCGACGGCAGGCCGCGCGTGCCGTCGTCGTAGCCGAACACGTCGAGGCTGCCGCCCGGGTAGGCGTTGACCTCCTTGAACGACGCCTCGGTGTTGCCCGAGACGCCGGTGCGCAGCTTGAGCGTGAACTTCGACGGGAAGCTACGCGTCTCGATGCTCAGCGCGCCGCCCGCGAAGTTGGCCGGGGTGTCCGGCGAGAACGTCTTGGTGACGGTGAGGTTGGCGAGGAGCGCGGCCGGGAAGAGATCGAGCGGCGCCGCGGGGACGTCGGGATCGGGGCTCGGCAGCGGGACGCCGTTCAGGAGCGTCAGGCTGTAGCGCCCGCCGAGGCCGCGGATGACGACGTACTTGCCGTCCTGGATCGTCGCGCCGACCATGCGCTTGGCCGCGTCGGAGGCCGACGAGTCGGGCGAGCGCGAGATCTGCTCGGCCGAGATCGCGTCGGACACCGTCGCGCGCTTGCGCCGCTTCACGACCTGCACCGCCTCGGTGGCGGTGTCGGGCGGCGCGGTCACGACGATCTCCTCGATCGCCTGCGACGAGAGCTTGATGTCGAGCTGGGTCACGCCGCGGCGCACGACGACGCCGCGCACGCGGTGACGCTGGTGCAGCTCGCCGGCGATGCGCAGCGTGTACTTGCCCGGCTCGAGGCGCAGGTCGAAGCGGCCGCGCGCGTCGGTGATGCCGACCTCGTCGGAGCCGACCACCTCGATCACCACGTCGGGGATCGGCTCGCCGGTCTGCGAGTCGACGATCGACCCGGTGATGCCCGTCGTCGGCCGCGCCGGCGCCGGCTCGGGTTCGGGTTCCGGCTCCGGCTCGGGTTCGGCCGGGATCCGCTCCATCGGTGGCACGCCCTCCTCGGGCATCGGTGGCATGGGCGTGGGGAAGAGCGGGCCCTGCACCGGGTCCGGCATGGGCGGATCCGGCGGCGGCAAGGCGTGCGCGCCGACCGGCGCGAAGATCACGGCGCCCGCCGCCAGGACGCCCACCAGGCTGCGAACGTTCGACTTCATGGGATGACTCGCTCCGTGAGGACCGCGATGTTGACGGCGCCGCCGCCGCGCGCCGTGTCGAGCACGCGCATCGCCTCGCCGTAACGGACGCCGTCCTCGGCGTCGAAGAACACGATCGCCTCGCTGCGCGCCGCGAAGATGCGCTGCAGGCGCGGCCCGAGCTCGGCGAGCGCGACCCGGTCCTTGTTGATCCAGATCGACGCGTCCTGCCGGACCGTCACCACCACGGGCACGTCATCGGGATCGGGCTCGACCGGCTCCGCCGACGCCTTCTTGTCGGCCTTGGGCACGTGCAGCCAGAACTGCTTCACCATCATCGGCGTGATGACCATGAAGATGATGAGCAGCACCAGCACGACGTCGACGAGCGGCGTGACGTTCATGCTCGGCCGGACGCGCCGCTGCTTGCCGACCTGGAGCTCGGCGCCCATGTCAGGTGCCTCCCTCGTCGGGGCGCAGATCGCCGACCTGCAGCGAGACACCGGGGAAGCCGACCGACTGCGCCTCGCCGAAGAGCTCGCGCATGAGCCCGTACGGCGCGGTCTTGTCGCCCTTGAGGATGAGGCGGCTGTTCGGCGACCGGGTGTGGCCCTCCTTCAGGAGCGCGACCAGCTCGGCCCGGTTGACGGGACGCTTCTCCAGGAACAGCGATCCGGTGCTCGTGACGCTGAGCGTGATCGGCATGTTCTTGACGTCGTTCTTCTGGTCGGGGTGCTGCGCGCCGGGCAGGTTGACGTTCGCGCCCGCCTGCATCTGCGGGATGATCACCATGAAGATGATCAGCAGCACGAGGACGACGTCGACGAGCGGCGTGACGTTGATGTCGGGCCGCGCCCGCTCAGGCCGCCGCACGGGACTGCCTCGTCTCGGCGCCGCGGGAGGTCCGCGTCTGGTTCTCGAGGTAGTCGAGGAACTCTCCCTTCGACTGCTCGAGCGCGAGAAGCAGCGCGTCCGCCTTGCCCGAGAGGAAGTTGAAGGCGAGCACGGCGGGGATGGCGACCAGGAGGCCGATCGCGGTCACGACGAGCGCCTCGGCGATACCGGCCGAGACCGCGCCGAGACCGCCCGAGCCCTCGGCCGCGATGCCCTGAAACGCCGCGATGATGCCGATGACGGTGCCGAGGAGGCCGACGAACGGTGACACCGAGCCGACCGACGCCAGCGTGCTGTGGCCGCGCCGCACGTCCGCCGAGATCTGCTCGGTCTTGCGCAGCATCTCGCGGCGTGTGAGCTCCATGGGATCGAGCTCGCCCGGCTGCTTCACGGCGGCCACGTAGGTCTTCATCCCGCTGGCGAGGAGCTGGGCCAGGTGGCTCCCCGGATACTCCCTGGCGAGCTTCATCAACCCTTCGTGGTTGGTGGCCTCGAGCAGCGGCCCCGCCGCCTGCGCGAACTTGCGCGACGACCGCCGGGACTTGAAGTACACGTAGACGCGCTCGACGAACACCGTGATCATGGCGATGAACATGAGCGCGAGCACCGCCACGATCGCCATCGCGAACGGCTGCATCGTCTGAAAGACGTGGACGAGATCGAAACTCATTGGCAGGACTCCTTGATCAGCGGCTCTGGAGGCGGAACGGGATGGAGACGACGCGGGTGCTGGCGACCGGTTGGCCCTGATCGGTCGCGGGCGCGTAGCGCCACGCCTTGACCGCAGCGATCGCGACCGACGCGAAGGGCTCGTCGCCGGAGAGGAGCGACACCTCGACGACCTGACCGGTGGCCGAGATGCGAACCTCGAGGCGGACGACCTGCTCGGTGCCCTTCTTGCGGGCGGACTCCGGGTAGGCCGGCGGCATGTTGCTCGAGTGCGGACGCGCCGAGACGTACTCGGTGTCGAGCTCCTGGATCGGATCGGGGATCTTCTCCTCCACCGGCGCCGGTGGCGGCGGCGGCGGCGGCAACGGAGGCGGCGGCGTCTCCTTCTCGTCGCCGCCGTCGCCGAGCTCGTCGAACGCCTCGTGCGCGCTGATCGCCTGCCCCGGATCGCCCTCGGCGGGGCGGCCCTCGGGAATCGCCGTCGGCTGCGCCGGCGCGGCACGGCCGGGGCGCCGCGTCTTCTTCACGCTCGGCGGCGGTGGCGGCGGTGGCGGTGGCGGCTTCTTCTCGAGCTCCGGCTCCTCCTGAGCTCGGAAGGTGACGTCGATCTCCTTCTCGACGTGGGCCTTGGCAACCTGCTGGCGTGCGAGGACGACGAGCCCGGCACCGAACACCAGGACGACGATGATCGATGTGCCGGTCGATGCGAACCAGCGCTTGCGCGCCTGGTCGTCCTTGACCTGCTCGAAGCCTTCGAACACGCGGTCACCTTAGGAAGGTGACGTGACGGGTTCGCCGGTGAAGCGTGGCGACGATGTGACAATTCGCTAATCGCCGCTCATGCGGAAGCCGACGCCGCGCACCGTCTGGATCACGTCCGGACGGGGCAGCTTTCGCCGTAGCCGAAGGATCACGTTGTCGACCGCACGCTCGCTGATCTCGAAGTTGGCCGCGCCCCACGCCGCGTCGAGCAGCTCGCTGCGTGTCATCGCGCGCCCGTGCGCCCGCATCAACGTCCGGATCACGGACATCTCGGTCGAGGTCAAGGAGATCGAGACGCCGTCGATCCAGAGCTCGTGGCCATCGGTGTCGAGCGTCACCGCGCCGTGCCGGAGCCGACCACCCCGCCCGCGTCCCGGCCAGTGCACGCGGCGGTGCACGGCGCGGATCCGCGCCGCCAGCTCGCGCGTCGAAGGTGGACCGACGACCGCGTCATCGAAGCCGGCCGCGAGCGCGCGCTCGACCACCTCACGATCCTCGCTGGTCGTGAGCAAGAGGAGCCCGGGGCGCGGATCCCGGCCCTCCGCCCACGCGACGGCGCGCTCGAACAGGTCCGGCGACGACGGCGGCTCCGTGGCACCGATGCCGAGCACCACCACCGGACGATCGATCTCGACGGGGCCTTCGAAGAGCTCCACGGACGCGACGGCGATCTCGAGCACCTCGCGGCGCAGCTCCTGGACCAGCCACGCGGTGGATCCCGCCCCTTCCACCATGACGATGGTCGCGCCGGCCGCCTTGGAGACGGTCGCCTGGGGCTCCGGAGCCTGCAGCACGCTTCACGGTATCGGCGCTGCGTGGCGGAATGGCTGCGGCGTCGCGAACGGGATGTGACAGGTCGGTGGAGTTCGGGGAGCGGCACCGAGGCGGCGCGGTGGCGGCGAGATCTCCCTCGGGGCGCGACCTCCATTTTCGGCCGATTTGCCGTCTCTCCGCCAATTCCTGTCGCGTAGATGCCGGCGTAGTATGATGTATGGGCGTGCCACGGACGCACACGGATCGCGAGTACGAGGCCGAGCTGCGGGAGCTGAAAGACAAGCTCCTGAGGATGGCGGGGCTTGTCGAGGACATGATCACCTCGGCCACCCAGGCGCTGGTCCGGGGTGACACCGAGCTCGCCCGCCGCACCATCAAGGCCGACGCCCAGGTCAACGCGCTCGAGATCGAGACCGACGAGCTCTGCCTGCTCGTGCTCGCCAAGCGCCAGCCGGTCGCGAGCGATCTGCGCATGATCACGCTGGCCATGAAGATGGTCACCGACCTGGAGCGCATCGGTGACCTCGCGGTCAACATCTCCGAGCGCGTGCTCGCGCTGGGCGCCGCGCCTTCGCCGTCGGTGGCCGAGCGGATCACGCGCATGAGCGAGGTCGGCCAGCGCATGGTGCGGGACTCGATCGACGCGTTCGTGGCGAGCGACGTGACCAAGGCGCGCACCGTCTTCTCGCGTGACCAGTACGTCGACGACGCCTACCGCGAGCTGGCGAGCGAGATGCAGCAGGAGATGACGCGCGATCCCGACTTCGTGAACCGCGGCATCCACCTTCAGGCCTGCTCCAAGTTCCTCGAGCGGATCGCCGACCACGGCACCAACCTCGCGGAGATGGTGATCTTCCAGGTCGAGGGCAAGGACGTCCGGCACAAGCCGGCCCGGTAGCGGCCCGGCACCGGCTCGGTAGCCCTCCCGGCCCTCATTAATAGAGCGGCTGGCGGCAATCATTTCCGAGGCTTCCTCGGCGATCAGACGTGTCGCAACGCTGTGACCGTCCTGTCACACAAGCTCCCTACGGTTGCGGCGATGCGACGCCACGTCCTCGTCCTCCTCACCCTCCCAGCGCTACTCATCCCGGCCGCCGGCTGCTCCAAGCGAAAGGCCAAGGGGGAGACCGTCAAGCTGGACGGCTCGAGCACGGTGTTCCTCATCTCGGCCGCCGTCGCCGAGAGCTACCAGAAGGACAAGGGCGGCGATGCCTCGGTCGGCGCGTCGGGCACGGGCGGCGGCTTCAAGAAGTTCTGCCGCGGCGAGATCGACATCGCCGGCGCCTCGCGCCCCATCAAGGGCAGCGAGATCGAGGAATGCAAGAAGAACAACATCGAGTGGGTCGAGCTGCCGGTCGCGTACGACGGCATCGCCGTGGTCGTGAACCCCAAGAACACCTGGGTCGACCACTTCACGGTCGAGGAGCTGAAGAAGATGTGGGCGCCCGAGGCCCAGGGCTCGATCACCAACTGGTCGCAGATCCGCGACGGCTGGCCGGATCGCCCGCTCCGCCTCACCGGCGCCGGCGTCGACTCCGGCACGTATGACTACTTCACCCAGGCGATCGTCGGCAAGGAGCACTCGAGCCGCGGTGACTTCGCGCAGTCGGAGGACGACAACACGCTCGTCCAGGCGGTGTCGAGCGACGAGAACGCGCTCGCGTTCTTCGGCTACGCCTACTACGCCGAGAACAAGGACAAGCTGAAGGTCGTCCCCATCGACGACGGCAAGGCCGACAACGGCGCCGGGCCGGTCGCGCCGAGCCCCGAAAGCATCGTCGACGGCACCTACCAGCCGCTCTCGCGCCCGATCTTCGTGTACGTCTCGACCAGCGCGGCCAAGAAGCCGGAGGTCGACAAGTTCGTCACCTACTACCTCGAGAACGCCGCGTCGCTCGCCCAGCGCGTCGGCTACGTCGGGCTGCCCGCATCGGTCGGCGACCTCGCGAAGGAGCGCTACAAGGCGCGCAAGACCGGCTCGGTGTTCACCGGCGGCTCGACCGTCGGGGTGACGCTCGAGAAGCTCCTCGGCGCCGAGGGCGCGGGCAGCTGATGGACGGCCCGGCTCCCGAGGTAGCCTTGCCGGCGGTGAGCCAGCGCACCGCCCCCAAGCGCGCCAGCGGACTCGGTGAGCGCATCATCGAGACGATGCTCGCCGGCTGCGGCGCGGTGTCGGTCTTCGTGACGATCGGCATCGTGCTCGTGCTCGTGTTCGAGGCCGCGGCCTTCTTCGAGGAGGTCTCGCTCGCGCAGTTCTTCGGCGACACCGAGTGGACGCCGCTGTTCCGCGACAACCAGCACTTCGGCATCTGGCCGCTGGTGATGGGCACGCTGGTCACGTCCGCGATCGCGATGGCGGTCGCCCTCCCCTTCGGGCTCCTCGCCGCGATCTACCTCTCCGAGTACGCGGCGCCGCGGACCCGCAAGGTGCTGAAGCCGGCGCTCGAGCTGCTCGCCGGCGTGCCGACGATCGTGTACGGCTACTTCGCGCTCACGATCGTGACGCCGTTCCTCCAGGGCTACATCCCGGGGCTCGCCGGCGGCAACATGCTGTCGCCGGGCATCGTCATGGGCATCATGATCATCCCGCTGGTGTCGTCGCTCTCCGAGGACGCCATCTACGCCGTGCCCGACAGCCTCCGCGAGGGCGCGCTCGCGCTCGGCGCCGGCAAGCTGCCCACGATCCTGCGCGTGATCGTGCCGTCGGCGTGGTCGGGCATCGCCGCGGCGATGACGCTCGCGGTGTCGCGCGCGATCGGCGAGACGATGATCGTCGCGATCGCCGCCGGCAACCAGGCCAACTTCACGTACGACGCGCGCGAGCCGGCGGAGACCATGACCGCGTACATCGTCAACATCTCGAAGGGCGACACGCCCAACGGGACGCTCGAGTACCGGACGATCTTCGCCGTCGGCCTGATGCTGTTCGTGATGACGCTGGTCATGAACCTGATCAGCTACCGCCTGTCGCGCAAGCTGCGCGCGCAGAGCCGGGCCTGACCTGACGAGGATCTGACCATGTCGTCGCCGTCCCCCCGTATCGACATCAGCGCCCGGCGCGAGGGCATGTGGACCGAGCAGGTCTTCGTGTGGATCTGCCGATTCGCCGTGTTCGCGCCGCTGGCCGTGCTCGCCTGGCTCCTCGGCGGCGTGATCGTGCGCGGCCTCGGGCGCATCGACGCCGGCTTCCTCCTCGACGCGCCGTCGCAGCTGAACGCGACGATCGGCGGCATCTGGCCGGCGCTCATGGGCAGCCTCTGGCTCATGGCGATCACCGCCGCCGTCGCGCTGCCGCTCGGCGTCGGCGCCGCGGTCTACCTCGAGGAGTACGGGAAGCGCTCGCGGATCGCGGCCATCTTCGAGGTCGCGATCGCCAACCTCGCCGGCGTCCCGTCGATCATCTACGGCATGCTCGGCCTCGGCCTGTTCGTGCGCTGGATGGCGCTCGGCGAGACCGTCCTGGCCGGCGCCCTCACCCTCTCGCTCCTCGTCCTCCCGGTCGTCATCATGTCGTCGCGAGAAGCGCTCCGGACCGTCAAGGACTCCCTCCGGGAGGCGGCGCTGGGGCTCGGCGCGACGCGCTGGCAGACCACGCGCCACGTCGTCCTGCCGATGGCGCTCCCCGGGATCCTCACGGGCGCGATCCTCGCGATCTCGCGCGCGATCGGTGAGACCGCGCCGCTCGTGGTGGTAGGCGCCGTGGCGTTCATCCTCTATGCTCCCGATGGCCTCGACGCCGACTACACGGCGTTGCCGATGCAGATCTTCCAATGGACCTCGAGCCCGAAGCGGGAATTCCTGACCAACGCAGCGGCGGCGATCGTCGTCCTGATGATGACGCTGCTGTTCCTGAACGCGATCGCGATCTTCCTCCGCAACCGGTACCAGAAGCGGCTATGAAGCTCAGCGTCACAGGGCTCCGCGCCTGGTTCGGCAGCCACGAGGTGCTCAAGGGGATCGACATCACGATCCCGGCGCGCCAGGTCACGGCGATCATCGGCCCGTCGGGCTGCGGCAAGTCGACGTTCATCCGTTGCCTCAACCGCATGCACGAGCTCGTCACCGGCGCCCGCAGCGAGGGCAAGGTGATGCTCGACGACACCGACGTCTACGCCACCGACGTCGACCCGGTGCTCCTGCGCCGGCGTGTCGGCATGGTGTTCCAGAAGCCGAACCCGTTCCCGTCGATGTCGATCCGCGACAACGTGCTCGCCGGGCTCAAGCTGACCAAGCGTATGGGCGGGCGGAAGCCGGCGGAGGTCGTCGAGAAGGCGCTGCGCCAGGCGGCGCTGTGGGACGAGGTCAAGGACAAGCTCGACAAGCCCGGCACCAGCCTCTCGGGTGGTCAGCAGCAGCGCCTGTGCATCGCGCGCACGCTCGCCGTCGATCCCGAGGTCGTGCTGATGGACGAGCCGTGCTCGGCGCTCGACCCCATCGCGACCGCGCGCATCGAGGACCTGCTCCACGACCTGCGCCGCGACTACACGATCATCATCGTCACGCACAACCTGCAGCAGGCGACCCGCGTGTCGGACCGGACCGGCTTCTTCCTGCAGGGGGATCTGATCGAGCTGGGCGAGACCGGCCAGATCTTCACGCACCCCAAGGATCGTCGGACCGAGGACTACATCACCGGCAAGTTCGGCTGACTCGTTACGGTTCCGTCACCGACTTGTCATACGGTGGGACGAAGCTGCCACCGTGATGACAGCGAAGCGCATCGTTTTCGCAACCGTTCTGACACAGCTCGCTGGCCTCTCGGCCGCCGCGGCGCAGCCCGAGGGCCCGCCCGACGAGGACGAGGCGCAGCCCGCCGACGTCGCCCCCGTCGATGAGCCACCCGAGGAGGCCGAGCCCGAGGAGGTCGAGGCCGAGGAGGTCGCGGCGCCCGTGATCGACCGCGGCAACGAGGTCGGCTACGACAAGGGCTTCTTCATCAAGAGCGGCGACGGCAAGTACGAGCTCAAGCTCAGCGGCCGCATCCAGCCGTTCTACTCGGGCACGTTCAACAAGGGCGATGGCAACCCCGACAAGCACGCCTTCGAGATCCGGCGCACGCGCCTGACGGTCGACGCCAAGATCCACCAGGGCATCGGCTGGAAGCTGCAGTGGGACTACGGCAAGGGCTTCCTGACCCTCAAGGACGCGCACTTCGACTGGAAGATCGGCGACGACGTGTGGATCCGCGTCGGTCAGTGGAAGCGACCGTTCTCGCGCCAGCAGATCAACTCGAGTGGTCGCCTCGAGCTCACCACGCGCGCCATCACCGACTCGGTGTTCGGCGCCGAGCGCGACATCGGCCTCGCGATCCGCAACGACTACGAGAAGTCGCCGAACCTCGAGTGGATCGTCGGCGTGTTCAACGGGCAGGGCGTCGGCTCCAGGCTCTCCGGCGACGTCGAGGTCGACCCGATGACCGGCGAGGGCGAGATCACCGGCGGCGGCTTCACCAACGTCCCCAGCCGGTTCAAGCCGGCGATCGTCGGGCGCGTCGGCCTGAACGAGGGTGGCCTCAAGGGGTACCAGGAGGTCGATCTCGAGGGCGGTCCGCTGCGCTGGGGCGTCGGCGCGAGCGTTTGGCTCGAGGCCGACCGCGACAAGGACGACAAGGCCAACCAGAAGGTGCAGCTCGACTACATCGTCAAGGTGAGTGGCTTCTCGACGACCGGCGGTGTGTACGGCATGAGCAGCCAGCAGGGCCCCAAGACGTTCTCGGACCAGGGCCTGTCGCACGTCGGCTTCCACGTCCAGGCCGGCTACCTGGCGACGCCCTCGGTCCAGGTCGCCGCTCGCTACGCCCTCGTCGACGTGCAGACCGACTTCGAGTCGTCGTCGGCCGTGGACACCCAGGAGCTGGGTCTCGGCGCCAGCTACTTCGTGAAGGGCCACGACGCCAAGTTCCAGACGGCGGTGCGCGTCGTGAAGCCCGAGGGGGCCAAGCTGTCGGACTCGGTCGTCCTCGAGGTCGGCGCGAACGTCGGCTTCTGATGACGCGCTTCGCCGGACACCACGTGCGCTCGTCGATAACGGGTGCGCGGCCCTGGCGAACTAGGCATATGATCGGGGAATGCGAGCGTCTCCCGCGCTCCTCGCCGTGCTGCTGGCGGTCCCCGCCTGCGGGTTCAACCCGGCGGGGACGAGCGATGGCGGCGACAGCGGCGGCGACGACGACGGCGACGCCGACGTGGAGGTCGACGCGCCGGTCGCGACCGACGGGCGGCCCGGCATCGACGCGGTGCCGCCTGACGCGCGCGGGCCGGGGCGGCGCAAGTCGATCACGATCGACCCGGCGCGCGTGGATGGCACGCAGAGCGACTTCCCGGTCTGGGTGAGCATCGTCGATCCGGCGATCGGCGCGCGCGCCGCCGACAACGGCAGCGACCTCTACTTCACGACCGACGACGGGACGGCGCTGGTGCACGAGCTGCAGCGCTACGTCGACGCCGAGGGCCGCGTGGAGGCATGGGTGAAGCTGCCGACCGTCGACGACACCCAGCCGACGCGCTTCTACCTCGTGTACGGCGATCCCGCGACGACGCCGTCGCCCATGCCGGCGTCGATGGTGTGGACCAGCAGCTTCCACGCCGTGTGGCACCTCGACGCCGCGTCGCCCGCGACCGAGCCCGACAGCGCGGGCAGCCGCGACGCGACGTCGAGTGGCGGCATGAACGCGAACAACGTGGTCGCGGCGCAGCTCGGCCGCGGCCTCGACTTCGACGGCGGCAACGACCAGCTCGCGTTCACCAGCGGCATCACCGGCAACGGCGCGCACACGGTGTCGGCGTGGGTCAACCAGCGCGCGACGACCAACAACGACGCGCTCGTGGTGTTCGGCAACGCGGCGTGCAACCAGGCGCGCTGGTTCCACACGCGCTTCGAAGGCGCCACCGCCGCGACTGGCTTCTACTGCAGCGACTGGGCGAACCCGGGCGTCGACATCCAGGGCGACGGCTGGGTGCTCGTACACTGGGTCTATAGCGGCGCGGGCGCGGGACGCATCTTCGTGAACGGCGCGCTCGCCGCCGGCCCGTTCAACTACCCGACCCCGCCGCTCACCAGCGGCACGAGCGGCTACATCGGCAACGCCCCGGCCGGTTTCGGCCAGAACATGGGCATCAACGCGACCCTCGACGAGGTGCGCATCGCGACCGCTGCCCGCTCCGCGGGGTGGATCGCGACCGAGCACACGAATCAGAGCGCGCCCGCGACGTTCTACGCCGTCGGCGCGGAGGAGTAAGATGAGCCTCGGCGCGGGC
>DDTA01000047.1 GCA_002344285.1 Myxococcales bacterium UBA2376 | reverse complement strand
CGACGCGCGTGCGCAGGTGCGGCTTGTCGCCGCGCCGCTGCGCCTGCATGGCGTGGCCGGCGCCGCGCGACGCGTCGACGTCGATGCTGGCGGCGAGCGTCTTCGCCTGCTCCGCCGTGAAGCCGAGGTCGCGCAGGATGCGCGGCAGGTCGGCGGCGAACGCGGCGGCGGTCGGGTAGCGCCGCCGCGTCTCCGCGTCGAGCTCGGCCTCCGGCACCTCGCCGCCGCCGAACTCGTACCAGAGGTCCTGCGGCCCGAGCGGGCGGCCGAGCTTGCCGGCGATCTCCTTGGCGGCCTCGGCGGCGAGCGGCGACTCGAGGAGCGCGACGATCAGCGCGCGCACCCGCTCCTCGGGCATCTCGGCGCCGGTGAACGCGCGATCGAGGTACGTCGGCGCGATCGGCACGTGGCGGTCGGCCCGGCGCTGGGCATGGAACGCCGCCAGCACCTTGGCGAAGCGGACGTCCTGCTCGCGCGCCGCGTCGCCGGGCGCGTCGGGCGCGGTGGCGCGGTCGGCCGGCGCGTCGGCCTCGACGGTGTCCGCGGGCGCGACGGTCACGGCGTTGGTGAACGGGTTCCAGTCGAGGCGCGGGTTGTCGATCACCGCGCGCGGGATCGTCTGCGTGACGATGCGGTCCATCACCTTCACGAGCGTCCGCTGCCTGGCCACGCCGTCGGGGTCGGCGTAGCTGGCCTTGAGCTCGTCGCGCAGGTTCCAGTGGCTGATGAGCCGCTTGCCCCTGGCGAAGCGGCGCTGGCCGTCCTCGCCGAGGACGTGGTGCATCCACAGGTTGTAGCCGGCGATGTACGCGTCGTTGTCGGCCTCGTACGCGCTGATCGCGGCGATGACGTCGCCGGGCACGCGGCGATCGAAGCGTCCGGTGAGCCGGACCTCCGCCCACTGCCGGCGGCTGTACGTCTTCCCGTCGCGCAGGCGATCGGCGAGCGTCGTGAGCGGGAAGTTGAGCAGCGCGACGAACGCGAGCTTGGTCGCGAACATGTCCTCGGTGAGGTGGGCGCCCGGGTCGAGCGCGGCGAACAACCCGTCGACCGGGAGCATGGGCCCGGTGTCGACGTCGCTGTGCCAGCGCAGCGTGCGCGCCATCTCGAGGCGGTGACCGTCGAGCTGCTCGAGCTGCGCCTCGAAGCGGGCGAACAGCGCGTCGACGTCGGCGGGCGCGGCGGCGAACTGCGCGGTGACGAACGCGACCAGATCGCCGTCGGAGGTGCGCCAGAAGGACGCGACCTGATCCACGCCGCGCTCGATGCGGGCGCGGTGTGGCTCGCCGTGCTTCGCGAGGAGCGCCTGCTTCGCCTTCGCCACCTCGGCGGCGTCGATGGGCGCCGCATGGTCTGCGGTCGGGTCCTGCGCGCCCGTGGGCGTCTGCGGATCCCGCGACGATGGGCCCGGGCAGGCGGCGCCCCCGAAGACGAACGAGGTCGCGAGCGCGGCGGCGAGGAGACGACGGGCCATCACGCGCGCATCCTGGCGCGGCGGCCCAGCTCGCGCAATCAGAAGCGGCGCAGCACCGCGGCGGCCTGCTTGCGGACGGCGGCGCTCTTGTGGCGCTTGGCCGCGACCTTCAGGTGAGCCTTCGCGGGCGAGCCGATCACCTTGCGCAGGAACCAGCTCGCCTGTCCGCGCGTGCGCGGGCTCCCGAGCGTGGTGATCACGTTGCGGATGAGCGTCCCGTTCTTCTTGTAGGCGGCGCTGCGCTTGATCGCGGCCTGGTAGTGCTCCATCGCGACCGACCACCAGCGCTTCTCGTGATAGAGGTTGCCGAGGACGTACGGGATGCTGGCGCTCTTCGGGTTCTTCTTCCAGAGCGCGCGCAGCCCGGCGATCGCCTCGTCGCGGTGTCCGGCGCGGGCGCGCGCCTGCGCCTGCGCGACCGTCTTCGGCAGCGCGCGCGGCGGCTCGACGGTGGGCGGCGGCGCCGGCTCGACGGCGGGCGGCGGCGCCACGGGGGCGCCCGCGCTCGGCGGGTCCACCTGGCCCTCGTCGTCGACCTCGG
This sequence comes from Myxococcales bacterium UBA2376, assembly GCA_002344285.1. Classification (GTDB taxonomy): domain Bacteria; phylum Myxococcota_A; class Polyangia; order Haliangiales; family Haliangiaceae; genus UBA2376. The sequence goes on along the minus strand of DDTA01000047.1, from coordinate 23,830 downwards.
GCGGCTCCGGCTGCGTCTCGACCTGCTCGATGTCCGGATCCGCCTCGGGCAACGGGTCGAGCTGGATGTCGTCCTCGTCGATCTCCATCGTCCCCGGCGCGATCGCCGCCGTGGCGGTCGAGGCGGCGTCGTCGACGCCGGCGTCCGCGGCGATCTCGGCGATCACCTCCGGGGCGGCGTCGGTGACGTCGATGAGGTCGAGCACGATCCGTCCGGCGTCGTCGCGCAGCGGCTCCGCCGACGCGGTCCCCTCGCCCGCGGCGGACCCGGCACCGGCGACGCCGTTCGCGTTCGCGTTGGCGTTCCCCTGGTCGGCGACGATCGCCGCGCCGCTCGGCCGCGGCGCCGCCTTCCGCTCGTCGCCGCCGAGCTTCACGTACGCCGCGGTCGCGACGCCACCGAGCAGGAGCAAGACGGCGAGCACGCGCACGACGCCGCCGCCCGCCCTGGCGGGCCGTGCGGCCGGCCGCGCCACCACCTGGCTGTCGGCCTTCGCCACCGCGTCGAGCGCCTCCGCGAACGCCACGGCGTTCGGCCAGCGGTCGGCCGGGTCCTTCGCGAGCGCGCGCTGGATCACCTTGTCGAGCCCGCTCGGCCACCGCCGCGTCGGATCGACGTCGTGCAGGTGCGGCGCCGGCATCTTGCGGTGCATGTCGAGCAGCGAGCCGGTGTCCTCGGCGACGAAGGGCCGCTCCCCGGTCACCATCTCGAACAGGAGCACGCCCACCGCGTACACGTCGGTGCGCGCGTCCACCGTCGAGCCGAGCGTCTGCTCGGGCGCCATGTAGCTCGGCGTCCCGACCACGATGCTCTGCTGCGTGATCGACGACGCGCCGGCGCCGTGCTCGCGCAGGCGCGCCAGCCCGAAGTCGAGGATGCGCGCGTGTCGCCCGGTGCCGATCTCGTCGGTCACCATCACGTTCGCCGGCTTCACGTCGCGGTGCACGATGCCCTCGGCGTGCGCGTGCGCCAGCCCGGCGAGCAGCTGCCGCGTCAGCGCGATCGCGTCCTCGACCGCCAGCGGTCCCTCGTCGATGAGCTCGCGCAGGGTCGCGCCGGCGACCAGGTCCATCACCAGGTACGGCTGTCCCTCGAACCCGAAGTCGATGATCGAGACGCAGTGCGGATGGGTCAGCCTGGACAGCGCGCGCGTCTCGCGCTCGAAGCGGACGCGCGAGTCCGGATCATCCGCGAACAGGGCGTGCAGGAACTTGATCGCGACCGGGCGCCCGACCGGGATGCGCTCCGCCCGGTACACGACGCCCATGCCACCTTTCGATAGCGGCTCGACGATTCGGTAACGGCCGTCGAGCACCGTGCCGATCCGTCCGTCCGGATCCGACATCCCGCGTTCTTACCACGGCTGGCCGCGCTACGCCGTCACGGCCGCGATCTGGAGCGTCAGCTGCTTCTGGGGCTCACTGGGTTCAACGGTTTGCATCGCGACCAGCTGCGCGAGATCGCCGTCGACCTTGATCTGGCCCTCGAGGAACGCCTGCACGCCGGCGGCGGCGTCGGCGTCGATGAAGATCCGGCGCGCGAGCTCGACGGCGAGGGTCAAGGTCGTGGGCGCGTCCTGGTGCCCGCGCACGAAGAGCCCGTCCTTCATGAAGAGCTTGCGCTCGCCGTTCGTGTCGCCGCCGGTGCCCGTGATCGTGACGTTGACCGCGACCGACTTCATCGCCGCCGGGATCTGGAGATCACCGGCCGCGGCCACCATCTGCTCCACCTTGTCGAACCACGCATCGGAGAGAAATTCGTAACGCATGCGCGGACCATAGCCCGCGTCACGTGACGAGGGGCGCTCAGCAACTCTCAGCGTACGAACGGTAATCGCACGCGCATGTTGTCGTTCGCGCCGCCGTCGCGGGTCACCACGCGCAGCGTCTCGAGCAGCGTGTCGGCGGCGGCCCACGCCGGTCGCACGCTGCGCAGCATCGCGACCAGCCCGCCACGCGCCGCCGCGTCGTCGGGCGCGAGCGCGAGCACCGTGAGGTGGGGCAGCGTGGACGTCGTGCCGTCCGCGTCGCGGGTCACGGTCACCTCGATGCGCACGCCGCTCGTCCCGTCATCGAGCTCGAAGCGCGAGCGATGGCGGACGGCGCCGGCGGCCGGCGGGCTCAGCACCTTCGCGACGGCGGCCTCGGCGGCGCGCTCGAGCGCGCCGTCGGGATCGATGATCATGTTCGCCTGGAAGATGTCGATCTCGACCACGCCGATCTTCCGGCCGGTCGCGTCCGCTTCGGAGGCGAAGAGCAGCGCCGACGCCCCGGTCTCGATGACGGTCACATCGAGGCAATCCGGAGCGAAGACCGACAGACCGATCGGTGGCAGACCTCTCCTGCGCGTCGTGGCTGGCGCGATCCGGAACTCCCGTGCGGTGGACATGGGTAACCTCCCGCTATCCCCTCGATTGTAGGACGGGAGTGGCGGGAGTGAAGCAGAATCACTCCGGACGGGAAACGCCGGAAGATCGCTACGGATTCACCCAGCGCAGCGGGCCCGTCGGGATCCCCCGGCGATCGTCGCCGGGCCCGATCAGGACCCTTCCGGCGCGATCCACGGCCAGCACCGGGCGCCCCTCGCGGGTGCCGAGCTCGGGCTCCTCGGCGTCGGGCTCGGTGGGCAAGCCGGGCGCGCGCGCCGTCGCGATCGTGGCGGTCGCCAGGTCGAGCCACAGCTCGTCGGGCTTGTCGCCGCGCCAGCTGCCGGTCGAGTACGACATGATCGGCCCGCGGCAGTCGCGATCGGAGAGCGACGTGTGGATCGACGGCCACGTCAGCTTGCCGTCCTTGTCGCTGTCGGTGCGGATCGCGTAGACGAGCGCCCAGTGTCCGAGCGGCTCCACCTCGACGCGCCACAGACGCGCGCCCGGGACCTTCACGATGCTCTCGCTCCCCGTCGACAGCTCGCGCACGACGATGGTCTCGTCGTCGCGGAAGTACGTCAGGCGATCGCCGGCGCGCGCGAGGCTCGCGGCGCGGTGCGGCCCGAGCGGGACGCCGTCGTCGCGGACATCGGCGCCGGTCAGCTCGGTCCACGTCCCGGCGCGGGCGTCGAACAGCGAGAGCGCGCCGGCGCGGAGCGCGACGAGCCAGCGGCCGTCGCGGGTGTAGCCGACGAGCGAATCGATCGGCTCGCCGTCGCCCGCGCCGCGGACGAGGTACGGCCGGAGCGCGTCGCCGTAGGTGTCGCCGTGGTGGCCGACGTGCACGGCGATCTCGCCGTCGCCGTCGGTGTCGGCGCGCGCCTGGCAGATGACGATCCACGCGCCGTCTCGCGCGGCGGCTTCGACGACGAGCGGGTGCGCGGTGCCGACGACCGTGCCGTCGCCACCGACCGCGCCGGCCGGGGCGGTCGCTCGGGTGGGAGCCGTCGTCGTCGGCGTGCTCGGCGCCGGCGCCCCGCGCGAGCACGCGGCGAGGACGGCGACGAGCAGCGCGGCGCGCGTCACTTGCTCTTGGCGCCGGCGATGAGCCGCAGGTACGCGGTGGTGGCCGCGTCGGCGACGCGGCGCAGGTCGTCGAGCTCGAGCTCCGACGGCGGCGGCCGGTCGCCGGTGCGATGGCCGTAGATGATGTTGACGACGCGCTTGCGGATCATGATGCACGCGACCGTCGCGTGGAGGGGCTCGCGGCAGCGCAGCACCTTGTACCAGTGCTGGAGCAGCGCGCTCGGCGTGGGCGGGCCGTGGTAGAGCCCGCGCTCGCTCGCGATCGCCTGCTGGAAGATCGACGGCGCCTCGATCGGGATGGCGACGCACTCGACGCGGCCGGCGTCGACCTTCTCGCCGTGTGCCTTCCAGCCGAAGGCGAGGTTGTCGCGCACGATGAACAGCGCGGCGACGTCGAAGAGCCCGGCCGCGTGCTGCATGAGCGCGTCGGTCACCGCCGCGCGATCGCCGGCGACGTCGATCGCCGCCATCGTCGCCTCGACGTCGAGCGGCTCCCAGGCCTGCACGGCGTCGCGGATCTCGCTGGTGCGGGCGGCGCCCACCGGTCCCGACGGAGCCGCCTCGATCGGCGCCGGCGCGGCCGTGCTGGCGCCGTCGGTCGTGATCTCCTCGAGCATGTCGCTCGCCTCGAGCGCGATCGCGTCGTACGGCTCCGACAGCTCCTCGTCCGGGGGCGGATCGGGCGCGCGCCCGACGCGGAGCGCCGGCGCGGGGTACGGCGCCGCGATCGGCTTGAGCGCCATCGGCGGCAGGCCGGGCAACGGCGGCGCGGGCAGGGCGTCGGTGGGCGGCTGGTGTCCGCGCGGGGTGTCGCCGAAGCGCAGGAAGCGCGACGGCCGCGGCACGCCGTAGTAGCGCTCGACGTAGTAGTAGATGCGGACCTCGGCGGCGACGCGCGGAAGGATGCGGTAGCCGGTGATGCGGGCGATCGCGTCCATCGTCCCGAGGTCGTGGGGCTCGTCGACGGCGGCGATCAGCTGCCGGTCCTGCACGATCAGCGGCACGCACTTGTACTTGTAGGCCTGCTCCGGGCTGAGCAGGCGCACCGCCGCGCGCTTGGCGCGCTCGAGCATGGCGCCGCTCGCGATCGGGATGCCGAGCTCGAGGCCCAGGTACACCGTGAGCGCGTCGAGATCGATGAGGCCGAGCTCGAACAGCACGGTGCCGAAGCGGCCGCCGCTCCTGGCCTGGAACGCGATCGCCTCCTCGAGCTGTTCCGGCGTGATGCGGCCGTCGCGCAGGAGCATCTCGCCGAGCTTCATGCCCGGCGATCGTATCAGAAGCCAAACGCCTTCTTGTACTTCCTGCCGGCGACCAGCCGGTCCTCCGCCTTCTGCCGGCGCGCGTCGGCGGCCTCGCCCTTCTTCCAGTCGGCGTCCGCCTTCTTCGCCGCCACCCCCCAGGCGCCGTCGCGGCCGCCCGGGCTCTCGTACGCGCGCACGACCTGCGCGAGCGGGGTCGCGAAGGCCGCCGCGCACGGGTGCCCGAGCGCCTCCGCACGGCGGAGCGCCCGCACCGCCAGGTGCTTGTGGCCCTCGTAGGCGAGGGCGACGCCGAGGTTCCACCAGACGACCGGGCTCGCCTCGGCGGTCCCGAACCGGATGAGGCCGGTCATGGCCACCGCCGCGTCGGCGGGCGGCAGCTTCATGTCGCGGTGCGCGACGGTCTTGCCGGGCTTCATGACCCACATCGCGTCCTCGCCGTTCGACGACACGCCGAACAGGTTGGCGCACGCGTCGACCTTGGCGCCGGCCTTGATCGCCCGCGCGTCGCGGAGCAGCTGGAGCTGGTACTTCTCGCGGCCGAAGTGAGCGTCGGGGTTGATCGCGATCGCCTGCTCGGTGTGCCGGATGGCGCCGTCGAGGTCGCCCTTCATCGCGAGGAACGTCCCCAGGTTGGCCTGGGTCGTGTACTCCCCGGGGAACCGCTTCTCCTTCTCGGCGAGGAGCGCGATGGCGTCGTCGAGCTTGCCGGTGCGCGCGAGCGCGACCGCGAGATCGTCCCAGCGCTCCTTCGGCGCGGTGCCCTTGTCGACGAGCGCGCGGGTGTACGTCACCTTGGCCTCGTAGAACGCGGCCGAGTGCTTGCCGAGCTGGCCGCCGACGACCGCGGCGATCTCCTTCTTGCCCAGCGACTCCTCGCGCAGGGTGTCGTTGTCCCAGAGGCACGCGAGGCTGACGAGGGCGAGGAGGGTGGTCGCGGCGCGCATGGGAGGAGCATGCGCGCCCGGTGGCACGCGCGCCAGCCGGCGTGCTACCACGGAGGCGTGAGGCTCGTCGTCGTCGGCCTGTCGCTGGTCGCCGCGGTCGCGTGCAGCGGCGGCGGCAAGAAGGCGCCGCCCGACGCCGGTGAGGCGCCGCTGGCGGTGACGTCCGTGCCGCCGGCGCCCCGGCCGAGCGAGCTGCCGCCGGGGACGCGGTCCTTGCGCCTCGTGCGCACCGTGAAGGTGCGGCTCGCGCCCGACGACAAGTCGCGACAGATCGGCACGATCGCGGGCGACACGCGCGTCGCCTGGCGCGACGTGGCGACGGGCCCGGGCTGCAACAAGCCGTGGTACGGCGTCGTGCCGCAGGGCTTCGTCTGCGGCGAGTTCGTCGAGGCGTCGACCAAGGCGCCGGGCGGCGTCGAGCTACCGCGCCTCGATCGCGACGAGATCGTGCCCGGCGTCTACGGCCAGGTCATCGAGCAAGGCACGAACATCTACACCAAGGACCCGAAGCAGAAGACGGCGCCCGCCGACGATCCGATCGCGGCCGAGGCCGGGCTGGTCAAGGGGCGACCGCTGCTCGGCTCGGTCAAGGTGCGGCAGTACGCGACCATGGTGGCCGGCGGCAAGACGTTCTGGAAGGTCGCGGCGCGCGAGGAGGAGTGGCTGCCGGCCAAGGCGATCCGCGAGCTCAAGCCGAGCACGTACCGCGGGACGCGCCTCGGCGACGACACCGGGCTCACGCTGCCGATCGCGTTCGTGTGGCCGCGCGGCAGCGCGACCAAGGCGTGGACCCGCGGCGCGGCCAAGGGCGGCGGCGTGCGGCGCCAGCTCGATCAGCGCACGCCGGTGCCGATCCTCGAGAAGCACGAGGAGCGGGGCGCGATCGTGGCCTATCGGATCGGCGACTCGGAATGGATCGACGCGGCCAACGTCCGCGCCTTCATGCCGACGCGCCCGCCGGCCGGGGTGAAGGGCGGCGATCGCTGGATCGACATCGATCTCGACACGCAGATCCTGGTCGCGTTCGAGGGCGACCTGCCGGTCTACGCCACGCTCGTGTCGACGGGGACCAACGCCACGCCGACCGAGACCGGCGTGTACCGGATCTGGCGCAAGGCGAGCGAGGCCGACATGAAGGGGCTGTCGGGCGAGGATCCGTACTCGGTCGCGACCGTGCCGTGGACGCAGTTCTACAGCCCCGAGCGCGGGCTCGCGCTCCACACCGCGTACTGGCACGACAAGTTCGGCACGCAGCGCAGCCACGGCTGCACCAACCTGTCGCCCGTCGACGCGCGCTGGCTCTACTTCTTCACCGATCCGCAGGTGGGGCCGGGCTGGTCGATGGCGGCCGGCGCGGTCGAGGCGCCCGGGTCGATCGTGCGGGTGCGCTCCGCGGCGGACCCCGATCCGCCGGTGCGCGGCTACGCGGCGAAGATGGGCGACGAGGGCGAAGGCGCCTGAGGGGCGGCGGTCGGTCCGCGCAGGTTCCCGCTCAGGCGGCGCCGACGTCGCGCGAGACCTTGCGGTGGAGCCAGTGCGCGGCCTGCTCCTCGGTCGGCGCGAAGCGGCCGCGCGGCGCGAAGCCCGAGCGCAGCCCGCGGCTGACCTGCGCCAGCGCGTCGACGTCCTCGGCGTCGACCTGCGCCGACAGCCAGCGCCGATCACGCTCGGCGTACTTCGCGGCGTCGAGCACCCAGTGGTACCAGCCGAAGCGAGTCGCGTCGGGGCGATCGGGGATGGGCTGGTAGGCGTTCACCGAGAGCCCCCACGGGTAGAAGTTGAGGGCGAGGTTCGGATAGACGAACCACCAGAGCGCGAAGACGCGGCGGCCACGCTCGTCGGCGAAGCGCTCGGGGAGCAGCGCCGGATCGAAGCCGTCGGCGGGATCGCGCGCGAACACCCACTGGAGGACGGCGTCGTCGAAGAGCTCGGTCCGGTACGTGCCGAGGTCGACGGCGTCGGCGAGGCCGCCGGGCGCGCGGTGGACGAAGCCGATGTGGAAGTGATCGAGGAAGTTCCAGGCGTGCTGCTTCCAGTTGCCGGCGACGTCGCGCACCTCGCCGCCGCCGGGCGCGCGGGTCATGGTGTCCGGAAGCCGGACGAGCGAGGCGTCGACGGGCGCGAGCACGTCGGCCAGGGCCGGCGCCGCCGGATCGAGCGCGGCGAGGGTGAGCCCGCGCCATACCGCGGCCGGCATGGCGCGCAGGTGATCGCAGTCGCGCGGGAAGCCCCGGGCGCCCTGGAAGCCCTGCTGCGAGACGAAGCGGCCGGCGCAGTCGAAGCGCCGCCCGTGCTGGCCGCACACGAGCGTCGGTCCGCGGGACGGGCCGGGCACGAGCGGGAACCAGGCGTGGGTGCACGTGTTGGGGAAGAGGCGGAGCGCGTCGTCGTCCCAGCCGCGCTGCAGGTAGAGCGGGCGCCCGGCCATCGTCACCGGCACGCGCGCGCCGCGGGCGGCGATCTGCTCGGCGAGCGAGCGCGGATCCTCGTCGGTGGCGCGCTCGGGCACGAGCTGCCAGCTGCGCGTGAACGTGGTCGCCAGCTCGCGGTCGAGCCACGCGCGCTCGGTGAACGCCCGCGCCGGCAGCGACTCGGCGACGGCGATGTCGTCGTCGACGTGCGCGTCGGCCTCGGGGCCGCGGGCGCTGGCGTCGGCGGTCATGTCGTGGCTTCGCGGCGCGCGCGCAGCGGCACCAGGCCGGCGGCGCGGGGCGGCGCCGCCACCGTCGCCTCGACCGCGTCGAGCGCGGCCACCAGCGCGGGGCCGAAGACCGAGGCGAGCGTGTCGCGCAGGACGCGGTAGAGCGTGGGCGCGCCGGCGTGGTCGGCGCAGTCGTAGTCGGTGAAGTCGTCGCTGATGACCAGGGTCTCGCCATCGTACGACAGCGGGAACAGGCGGCAGATGTGCGGCTTCACGCCGTCGAACGACCAGCCCTGCTCGATCGACGCGCGGTGGATCGCGCAGCCGCGCTTGTCGTGGGCGAGGAACACGCAGCCGCCCTCGAACACGGCCGTCCGCACGAAGCGACCGCTGGGCTGATCGTCGTCCTCCTCGATCTCGTCGCCGAACCACGGCACGTCGCGCGCGGCCGGGACGAGCAGCGGCGCGATCGCGTCCTTGCGGGCGAGGATCTCGGCCTGCTCGCCGAGATCGGTGTCGGCGCCGTACTGGCAGCACGCGTCGAGCAGCGGCTTGTGGGGCGAGAGCGCGGCGCCCTCGTCGGCGACCTGGGTGCAGCGATGGCTCATGCAGTCGGCGACGAAGCGCCGCACGAAGATGTCGCGCTCCACCAGACGGAAGCGATCATGCGCGACGGACAGGTACTCCGGTTCGGACACGCGCGGACCCTAACAGAACGTGACCGCGGGTGGGTGGCGACTTTGGTGCCATGGTGCAGGCTTCGGGCATGAGCGGCAGCGCCTGCCTCGCCTGCGTCGACGTCGACTACCGCGTCCGCGGCGCGGTGGCGGGCTGCGTGCTGTTCGCAGCGTGGACCGATGCGGTGGCCGCGCGCGAGCTGGTGGCGACCGCGCGCGCCGACGAGGTGGCCGCGTACGTGCCCGGGCAGCTCTACCTGCGCGAGCTGCCGTTGCTCGAGCGCGTGCTGGCGCAGGTGACCGAGCCGCTCGACGTGGTCATCGTCGACGGTAACGTCTGGCTCGACGGCGCGGGCGCGCCCGGCCTGGGCGCGCGGCTATGGGAGGCGCGCGGGCGGCAGGGCGCCGTGATCGGCGTCGCCAAGCGGTCGTACGTGGGTGCGCCATCGATCGCGGTGCGGCGTGGCGACAGCGCCAACCCGCTCCACGTGACCGCGGCGGGCATGGAGCCGAGCCTGGCCGCCGCACACGTCCGCGCGATGGACGGACCGTTCCGGCTGCCGACCTTGCTCACGCGCGTCGACCGCCTGTGTCGCGACGCGCCGCTGCCCTGATCCCGGCGCTGCCGCCTTCTCCTTCTGGGACCTGAGGTAAGGTGAGTGAGTGCCGCGCGTCGAGCTCGCTCCGAAAGCTGCCACGGCGTTCGTCGGCCTCCTGATGTTCTTCTCCGTCGGCGGCATGGTGATCGGTGCGCTCCTGGCCGGCGGCTCCGGCAACATCGCGAAGGTGCAGGGCGGCTCGGCGCTGCAGTACCTCGTCACCGGGGCGGTGATGGGCGTGCTCGGCGCGGTCGTCCTCGCGTACGCGCGCCGGCAGATGGGCGCGATCCGCGAGATCGTCGTCGACGAGCATGGCTGGACGCTGCGCGATCGACGCGGCCGGGCCGTGACGTTCGCGCCCGGCGCCGAGGTCGAGCTCGTGCTGCGCTGCCGGCGCGAGGTGTACTCGATGGGCGGCGTCCCGCGCATCCGCGACGTCGTGGACGGCTTCGTGCGCTCGGGCGCCGTCTCGCGGCGCCTGGCGCCGTCGGGGCCCGTCACCTACGGCGAGGTGCTGCCGCAGCTCGGGGTCGACGCCGGGCCGCCCGCGCGCGGCCACGTCGAGCGCCACCGCGTCCAGGTGTGATCCGACCGCTCAGCGCGGAGCGGTGTGGTCGAACACGAGCTCGTCCAGGTCGCGCGCGCCGCGCGGCCCGCTCGCGGTGAGGCGCAGGCGGAGCCGGATGTCGGGCAGCCGCAGGAGCTCTTCGGCCGCGGCCACCATGACGAACATCCGGCGCGTGCGATCGATGGGCGCGTCGTCGAAGCGCGCGACCTCGCGATCGTCGGGAGTCACGAGGGCGCCGCTGAGGGCTTCGTCGTCGGCGAGATCGACCGGGATCCAGCTGACGACGAGATCGTCGTCGAGCGCGACCGTGCACGCGACCTCGCGGTTCGAGGTGAAGTGGTACTCGCGCAGCCGCACGCCGCGCCGGCGCAGGTGCTCGACGGCGTCGGCGGTGAGCGACATGCGCCGTCCGCCGCGTCGCTCGACGGCGCCGGGCATCGCGGCCTCGAGCGCGGCGAGCCATCCGAGCCGCGCGGAGCAGGCCGCGCACGCGAAGACGTGCTCCTCGAGCGCCTCGTCGGTCGTCCCGCGGTCCGCCCAGTACTCGACGAGCGTGTCGAGCGGGACCCCGCGGGTGCACGCGGTGCCGGTCATGCCGCCGCTCCCAGACACGTGGCGAGCTGGGCGAGCGCGCGGTGACGCGCGACGCGCACGGCGCCCGCGGCCATGCCGAGCTGGCGGCCGATCTGGTCGGCGTCGAGCTCCTCGTAGAACGTGAGCACGACGATCGTGCGCGGCTTCTCGCCCAGCGCGTCGAGGCACGTGCCCAGCCGCGCGTCGTCGATGGTGGTGGGTGCGCGCAGCGCCTCGGGCGCGAGGTCCTCGGCGAACACCTCGCGCAGCGCGCGGCGCCGGCCCTCGCCGCGCTTCCACTCGAGCGCGAGCATCCGGCACGTGCCGAGCACGAACGACGGCAGCCGGTCGAGCTCGCGGATCTTCCCGGCGCGCAGGCTCTCGATCATGATGACCATCGCGGTCTGAGCCAGGTCGTCGGCGGCGGCCTCGGAGCGGAGGTGCCGCAGGCCGTACAAGCGCGCGCGCGGCGCGAGCTCGCGAACCAGCGCACCCAGCGCGGCCTCGTCCATGGCCCGGTCGACATTAACACGTCCGGATGTGTAACGACCCGGCGAGTCGTTACACCCCCGGAGCAAGGAGGCAGAGCCTGATGACCACGACCAACACCCAGACCGGCACCCGCATCGACGAGGTCGCCGACGGCATCTATCGCATCCACACGCCGATCCGGGAGACGCCGGGCGGCTTCAGCTTCAACCAGTACCTCGTCGTCGACGAGCAGCCGCTCCTGTTCCACACCGGCCCGCGCCGCCTGGGCCCGCTGGTGCGCGAGGCGATCGCCGCGGTCATTCCGGTGTCGCGCCTGCGCTGGGTGAGCTTCGCGCACGTCGAGGCCGACGAGTGCGGCGGCCTCAACGATCTCCTCGCCGCCGCGCCGGAGGCGTTGCCGCTGTGCGGCAACGTCGCGGCGATGGTGTCGATCGCCGACCTCGCCGACCGGCCGCCGCGCGCGCTCGCCGACGGCGAGAGCCTTAGGCTCGGCAAGAAGACCGTCACGTGGATCGACGCGCCCCACGTCCCGCACGGCTGGGAGAACGGCTTCCTCCACGAGACGTCGACGAAGACCCTCTTCTGCGGCGACCTCTTCACCCAGCCCGGCGCCGAGCACGAGCCCGTGACCGAGCGCGACATCCTCGGCCCGAGCGAGGCCTTCCGCGCCGCGATGGACTACTACTCGCACACCACCCGCGCGCGCGGCCCGCTCGAGCGTCTCGCCGGGCTGGGCGCCACCACGCTCGCCTGCATGCACGGCGCGGCCTGGCACGGCAACGGCGACGCGATCCTGCGCGCGCTCGCCGACGCGCTGGCCCCGGCCTGAGCAGGCCTACGCCGCGCTGACCACCGTGCGCCGCCGCGAATAGCGATATCGTCGCGGCATGGGGACAACTCGGCTGGTCGCCGCGGCAATCGTGGGCTTGCTGTTGCTGGCGCCGGCGGGCGCGGCGCGGGCGCAGGACGGCCGCAAGCCCGAGGCCGAGGCGCTGTTCAAGCAGGGCAAGGCCGAGATGGCGAAGGGCAACTTCGACGCCGCGTGCCGGATGTTTCGATCGAGCCAGGAGCTCGATCCGCGCGCCAGCACGCTCATGAACCTCGGCGCCTGCCACGAGTCGGCGGGAAGGCTGTTCAGCGCGTGGTACGCGTTCGTCGAGGCTGGCAAGACCGCCGAACGCTCGCTCGACGAGCTCGCGCTCGCCGAGCACGCCAAGAAACGCGCGGAATCGCTGGAACCGCGCCTGTCGTCACTCAAGATCACCGTCGCCCCGTCCGCCGACGTCGCTGGCCTCGAGATCCTGCGCGATGGCAAGCCCGTCCTCGCCGGGCAGTGGAACAACGACGTGTTCGTCGATGGCGGCGAGTATACGATCGTCGCGCGCGCGCCGGGACGTACGCCGTGGACCACGACGGTCACCATCGCGAACGAGCAGGAGCGCGAGGTGCTCGCCGTGCCGCCGCTCGCCGTCGATGCGGCCGCGCCAGCGCCAGCCGCCGCGGCTCCGGTGGTGAGCGACGCCGTCCCCGCGCCGGTCGCGCCACGCCCGTCGCGCGCCAGGAAGCGCGCGTTCGGCGCGCTCGCCGGTGGGCGCTTGCTCAACGTCGACGCCGAGAGCACGGCCGGCCACCGTTCCTACAGCGGTGGCCTCGGCCCGCACGTCGCGCTCTTCGGCCAGTACTGGGTCACCGGCGGGTTCGCCGTACGCGGCGAGCTCGGCTTTGCGGCGCTCAGCACCACCGATCAGGACGACAGCACGATCTCCGCGAAGCTGGTCAGCGGCGGTGCGCTCGCTGAGTACACCTTCGGTTCGGGCATCGTCCAGCCCGCCGTCCTCGCGGGCGGCACGCTCGGCAGGGTCTTCGGTGACGTCACCAACCTCGGCACCGGCGACGGCGCGCTCGGCTCCACCTTCCCCGGCGTGATGGGCGGCCTCGCCCTCCGCATCGCGCCCGCGCAGCTGCGCCGCTTCCAGCTCGAGGCCGGCGTGCGTTACTGGGAAGGCTTCGGCTCGCTCAGCGATACGTTTCACCCCACCGCGATCAGCGGATTCATGTTCCATGCCGGCGTCTCGACCGGTGCCGGCCGCTGAGGCGTCGGCCTGGGATCTACCTCGTCGTTCGAGCTACGCCGCGCTGACCAGGACTTCGCGCTTGTTGGTGTGGTCGGGCGGCGAGACCACGCCCTGCTTCTCCATCTCCTCGACGAGGCGGGCGGCGCGGTTGTAGCCGATGCGCAGGCGGCGCTGGATCATCGAGGTGCTGGCGCGCCGGGTGGACTTGAGCACATCCAGCGCCTGCTGGAACAGCTCCTCGTCGTCACCAAGATCGCCGTCGCCCTCGCCGGAACCGCCTTCCTCGTCGTCCTCGCTCGCGGCGCGGTCGATCTGTTGCTGGACGGACTGGGCGTATTGCGGCGGGCCGTTGCGCTTGAGGAATTCCACGAGGGCCTGCACTTCCTCGTCGGAGACGAAGGCACCCTGGGCGCGCACGAGGCGCGAGCTGCCGGGCGGCGAGAAGAGCATGTCGCCGCGGCCGATGAGGGTGTCGGCGCCCTTGGTGTCGAGGATGGTGCGCGAGTCCACCTGCGAGGCGACCTGGAAGGCGATGCGCGAGGGGAGGTTGGCCTTGATGACGCCGGTGATGACGTTCACCGACGGGCGCTGCGTGGCGATGATGAGGTGGATGCCGGCGGCGCGGGCGAGCTGGGCGAGGCGGGCGATGGAGTTCTCGATCTCGGCGGGTGCGACCATCATGAGGTCGGCGAGTTCGTCGATGATGGCGACGATGTAGGGCAGGCGCTCGGGGATCTCGGCGTCGTCGATAGTGGCGGGGTCCACGCCGGCGAGCTTGGCCTGGGCTTCCTCGGCGGGGTCGAGCTTGGCGCCCTTCTTGCGCGCGTTGAAGCCGAGGATGTTGCGGACGTTGACCTTGGCGAACATCTGGTAGCGCTGCTCCATCTCGCTGAGCAGCCACTTGAGGGCGCCGGGGACTTTCTTCGGCTCCGTGACCACGGGGATGAGCATCTGCGGGAGCGAATTGAAGATCTTCAGCTCGACGACCTTGGGGTCCACCATGAGCAGGCGCACGTCCTGCGGGCTCTTCGAGTAGAGGATGGAAGCGACGATGGAATTGATGCAGACCGATTTGCCCGAGCCGGTGGCGCCGGCGATGAGCAGGTGGGGCATCTTGGTGAGGTCGGAGATGAGCGGCTTGCCGGAGACATCCTTGCCGAGGGCGATCGGGAGTTCGGCCTTGGTGTCGTTCCAATCCACGCTTTCGAGAATCTCGCGCATGCCGACGGGCGTGGGGTGCTGGTTGGGCACCTCGACGCCGACTGCGGCCTTGCCGGGGATGGGGGCAAGGATGCGCACGGACTGGGCGCGCATGCCGAGGGCGATGTTCTTGTCGAGGCCGGCGATCTTTTCGACGCGCACACCGGGCGCGGGAACAACCTCGTAACGGGTGATGACGGGGCCGACGTGAATCTCGCCGAGCGTGACCTCGACGCCAAATTCGCCGAGGATGCGGAGGAGGTTCTCGGCGTTTTGCCGGTGCTCCTCCTCGCTGTTGGCGGAGGCGGATTTCACCTGCTCCTGCAGCAGGGTGAGCGGGGGAAATTCGTAATTGGTGTCGGTGCTCTGCGGCACGGTGACCTTGGCCTTCTTCAACTCGTCGGGTTTGACGATATTCAGCGAAAGCGGCGCGACGGCGGCGGCTTTGGGTTCGGCGGGGGCTTTCTCGGGGGGCCGGGCGACGGGCGGCTTGATCTCGGGCTTGGGGGCCGGCTCCGGCGCGGGCCGCGGCACGGCCGGCTTGGCGAGGGGATCATCCTTGGCCAGCGGGGCGACGGTCTTCTTGTTGGCCGCGGGACCGACCGGGGCGGTGACGACGGCGGCCTTGGCGGCGGCGGCTTTTTGTTTTTCGCGCTCCTCGCGGGCTTTCTGCCGGGCCAGTTCGCGCTCGGCCCTTTCTTTGGCGCGGGCGGCGCGCCAAGCCTGGAACGCCGCGAAGTAGCGCTCGAACTCGGCGCCGATATCCTTCGTGAAAATGAACATCAGCCCAAACAGATAGACGGTGGCGAGCAGCAGGCCGGCGCCGAAGATGCCGACCGTGTCGCGCAGCCCGCCCTGATAGACCACGCTGCCGAGCCAGCCGCCGAGGCCCTGGGGGAAGAAATCGCTGCTCCGGAAACTTTCCCACATCGCGAGCATGCCCGAAAGACAGGCGACGCACACCAGCATGGCGATCAGCCGCGTGCCGGCGAGCCGGCGGGCGTTGCGGATGGAGACGTAGAGCATCCACAGCAGGAACACCGGCAGCAGCCACGTGCTGACGCCGATGGAATAATAGAGCATCCAGACGCTGTTGGCTCCCCAAAGCCCTACCAGGTTGGTGGTTGTGGGATGAGTGTTCGCGAAAGTGCTCTGGTTGGGCAGGTAATCCACCAACGCCACCATCAGCAGCGCTGAAAGCACGAAGCAGATAACAGCCGCCAGCCAGTTGGGTCGATAACGGGTGCCCTGGTAAGAGGGGCCGTTATTTGGGTTTGAAGTCTCCGACTTGGGCATTTGTGTGGGCCTTCCGGCAATCCGAGGCGGATTCCACGCTAAACGGCCAGACGGTCAAATGTAAACACCCCGGCCCGCGGATTCACCATCAACCTGCCCAATTCATGCGAGAAATCCTTCGATTCCAGCCCCTTTATCAACCCCGCGTCTGGGGTGGCCGCGCCTTTGAGGCGGCCCTCGGCCGGACGCTGCCGGCCGGCGAGCCGATCGGCGAAAGCTGGGAGATCGTGGACCGGCCCGAGGCGCAGTCCGTGGTGACGGGCGGCAAGCACGACGGCGTCGGGCTGCGGGCGCTGCTGAAGAAGCACGGCGCGGAGATCATGGGTCCGAAGTGGCCGGCGGAGCGACCGTTCCCGATTCTGGTGAAATGGCTCGATTGCCGTGAGCGGCTGAGCCTGCAGGTGCATCCGCCGGCGGCGCTCGCCGCCACGCTCAAGGGCGAGCCGAAAACGGAGAACTGGTATATCGCCGACACCGCGCCGGGTGCGCAGTTGATCGTGGGCCTGAAGAAAGGCGTCACCCGCGCGAGCTTTGAGAAAGCCATCATCGAGCAGACGGTCGAGGACTGTGTGCACAAATTCCGTGTCGCGGAGGGCGACTCCATCCTCGTGCACAGCGGCCAGGTGCACGCCATCGATGCCGGCAACCTGATCCTCGAAATCCAGCAGAACTCCGACACGACCTACCGGGTGTATGACTGGGGCCGCACCGGGCTCGACGGCAAGCCGCGCCAGTTGCACGTCGCGGAATCGCTGAAATGCATCCAGTGGGACGATCATGAACCAGCCCCGGTCCGCGGGGCGCCGACCTCGGCGGTGATCGCCGAGTGCGACGAGTTCCGCATCCGCCGCGTGGTGCTCAGCCCCGGGGAAAAGCTCGCGTTTGCCGCCGGCCAGCAGCCGCGTCTGTTGAGCGTGGTGAGCGGCAGCCTGCATTTCGGCCAGATCACCCTTGGCCGGGGCGACAACGCCCTGTTGCCCTACGCGGGCGATTTCCAAGGCGTGGCCCACGAGCCGGGGATTCTGCTGATCACCGAGAACTTTGCCTGACCCATGAGGGCAGGGCATCACCGCCACGGGCCGCGGGGAGGCATCCTGGCAAAACTCCTGGTGCTGGGCGCCGTGCTCGGTGCGCTCGCGGCGCTGGCGTGGATGCTGTTCATGCCAATGTGGGCGGCGCACTGGCTGCGGCAACGCACGGGCTTCGACGTCAGCGTGCAGAGCCTCATGGTCAATCCCTTCTCGGGCCGCATCGTCGCGCGCGGTGTGGCGATCAACAATCCGCCGACCTTTCCGCGCCCGGAATTTCTGCAGGTGCGGGAATTCGAGGCCGAGGCGGAGGTCTTCTCGCTTTTGGGCGACCGGCCGGTCTTTACCCGCATCAAGCTCGACATCGGGCTCGTCGCGCTGGTCAAGCGCGAGGACGGCCGCACCAATCTGGAGGTTTTCCGCGGTTATCTGGCTCCCGCCAAGCCGGGACGCGAGCGGCCGGCGGAGTCGCCCCCGCTCCGCATCCGCCGGCTGGAGGTGCGGTTCGACCGTTTCCTGATCGCCGACCACGCGGGGCGCCAGCCCGTGGTGCGCGATTTTCCGCTCAACCTTGAGCGCAGCTTCGACAACGTCACCGACACCCGACAGCTCATGCTGCCCGCGTCGCTGGACCAACTGATCGCCCTGAGCGGCGCGGTCGGCGGCCTGCTGCCCGAGGAACTGGCGCAGGCGGTGGACCGCGCGCTGCGTTCCGGTTCGGACCTGATGCGCGAGCTCGGGCGGGGCCGGCCGGTGATTTTTGGCGGGCACGCCGACACGCTTGAAGAAAGCAAAAAGCCGTAGTTGAGTGACCGTTTCCCATGACCAGCCCTGAATCCACCACCACCGACAACGTCACGCCCGACGCGCCTCCCGCCCCGGCCGCCCCGGAGAATCCGGCGCCGACCCTGGAGGAGCAACTGGCCGCGGCCAAGGCCGAGGCGGCGGCGCACTACGACCGCTTCATGCGGGCGGCGGCCGACCATGAGAATTTCCGCAAGCGCGTGGCCCGCGAGAAGGACGAGCTCCGCCAGTTTGCCGGCGCCCGCGTGCTGGAGGACCTGCTCCCCGTGCTCGACAACCTCGGCCTCGGCCTGGCGGCCGCCCGCCAGCCCAAGGCCGACCTCGCGGCCCTCACCGGCGGCGTCGAGCTGGTGCTCACGCAACTGAAGGCCGCGCTCGCCAACCACGGGCTCAAGGAAATCAACCCGGCCGGCCAGCCGTTTGACGCGCACCAGCATGAGGCGCTTTCCCAACAGCCGAGCGCCGAGGCGCCGGAAGGCACGGTGCTCACCGTGATCCGCACGGGCTATGCCCTCAACGGCCGTCTGCTGCGGCCCGCTTCGGTCGTTGTTTCCAGCGGCCCGGCCAAGGCCTGATCCCCCACGACCATGGCGAAGGAAGACTATTACGAACTGCTCGGCGTGGGCAAAAGCGCGACGGCGGAAGAGCTCAAGAAGGCCTACCGCAAGAAGGCCGTGCAGTATCATCCGGACAAAAATCCCGGCAACAAGGAGGCGGAGGAGATGTTCAAGAAAGTCTCCGAGGCCTACGACGTGCTCAACGATCCGGAAAAACGGGCGGCCTACGACCGTTACGGCCATGCGGCTTTCCAAGGCGGCATGGGCGGCGGTGGCGGGGCGCGCGGGCCCGGCGGCGGCTTCCACGATCCGATGGATCTGTTTCGCGAGATCTTCGGCCAGCGCGGGGGCGGCGGTTTCGAGGACATGTTTGGCGGCGGCGGCCGGGATGACGGCCGCGACGGAGCCGACCTCCGCTACGATCTCGAGATCACGCTGGAGGAGGCCGCGCGCGGCGCGGAGAAGGAGATTTCCTTCCGCAAGAACGTCACCTGCGAACGCTGCGACGGCAACGGCGCGGAGCCCGGCTCCAAGCGCGTGAAGTGCCCCACCTGCGGCGGGCACGGCGAGGTCATCGCCTCGCAGGGTTTCTTCAAGATCCGCCGCACCTGCCCGACCTGCCAGGGCGCCGGCGTGAAAATCGAGAAGCCCTGCACGGCGTGCCGCGGCGAGGGCCGCACGCCCAAGACCACCAAGCTCAACGTGCGCATCCCACCCGGCGTGGACAGCGGCTCGCGCCTGCGCTCCGCGGGCAACGGCGAGGCCGGCCTCGCCGGCGGACAGGCCGGCGACCTCTACATCATGCTCCATGTGAAGGAGCACGACCTGTTCGAGCGGCAGGAGGACAACCTCTTCTGCGAGATCCCGATCAAGTTCACGCTCGCGGCCCTCGGCGGCACGATCGAGGTGCCGACGCTTTTCGGCAAGGTCTCGCTGAAGATCCCCGCCGGCACGCAGAGCGGCTCCACCTTCCGGCTGCGCGAAAAGGGCATGCCCTCGCTGCGCGGCGGCCGTCAGGGCGACCAGCTCGTGCGCGTGCAGGTGGAGGTGCCTTCGTCGCTCGGCAGCGAGCAGCGCAAGCTGCTCGAGGAATTCGCCCGCGTGAGCGGCGATGCCAGCGAGCCCACCTCGAAGAGCTTCTTCGAGAAGGCGAAGAAGTTTTTCTGAGGCCGCGCCGCCCGCGCCGGGAAAGTTAATTTACAACGGCCGGGCGCCGTGCGAGGTTGCGCGCACGCTTGAAACTGGAAAACCCGAAACTGCTCACCCTCGACGAGGCGATGGCCGAGCGGGCGAAGCTGCGCGCCGCCGGCAAAAAGCTGGTGCTCACCAACGGCGTCTTCGACCTGCTGCACACCGGCCACCTGTATTACCTGAAGGAGGCGCGGCGCCTGGGCGACGCCCTGTTCGTCGCGATCAACAGCGATGAGAGTGTGCGGGCGCTCAAGGGCCCGGCCCGGCCCGTGATGACCGAGGAGCAGCGGGCCTATGCGCTGGGCGCGCTGTGGTTCGTCACCGGCATTGTCATTTTTCGGCAGCCGCGGCTGGTGCCGGAGATCCGCGTGCTGCGGCCCGACATCTACTGCAAGGCGGGCGACTACACGCTCGAAAAACTCAACCCCGAGGAGCGGACGGAACTGGAGAAAGTCGGCGCGGAGATGAAATTTCTCCCCTTCCTGCCGGGCTTCAGCACGACCAGCCTGATCGAGCGCATCCGTCGCGCCGGGGAGATCTGATTCATGCGCATCGTCATTCTTGGTTCCGGCCGCGGCAGCAATGCCCGGGCAATTTTGGAGGCCCAGCGCGCCGGCCGGCTTGGCCGCGCCCGCGTGGTGCAGTTGTTTTCCGACCGGCCCGAGGCCGGCCTGCTCGCGCTCGGCGCTGAGTTCGCCGTGCCGGCGGCGTATCTCGACCCCGCGCCGTTCAAGACCAAGCTCGAGGGTGAGGGCGAGGCGCGCTACATCGCGGCCATCACGGCCTGCACGCCCGACCTGATCGTGCTCGCGGGGTTCATGCGCGTCATCAAGCCCGGCTTCCTCACGGCTTTTGCCGGCAAGGTGATCAACCTGCATCCGAGCCTGCTGCCGAGTTTTCCCGGTCTCGACGGCATCGGCCAGGCCTGGCGGCGTGGCGTGAAGATCACCGGCTGCACGGTGCATTACGTGACGCCCGAGGTGGACGGCGGCCCGATTATTGACCAGGCGGCCGTGCGCGTGGAGCCCGGCGACACCCTGGAGACGCTCACCGCCAAGGTGCACGCCACGGAGCACGCGCTGCTGCCGGCGGTGATCGCGCGGCTCAGCGGGGGCTGACCCGGCGATGGATCCGGTCATCTGGCAGATGCCGCTGAAAAATCCGCCGCAGCTCGTGCTGGCGGGCCGGGCGGTGCACGGCCGGCGCAAACGCGAGGAGCGGTTTCACCTGCCGGAGCTCTGGTGCCTGCACCTCTACAATTACCACGGCGAGCTTTCCATCGACGGGCGGGAATTTGAGATCGCGCCGGGCCGGGTGAGCGTCACGCCGCCCAACACCCGGATCGTCTATCGCTTCAAGGGCGAGTCGTGGCACGCGTTCGCACATTTCCGCCTCGCGCACAAGGGCGACCTCGTGCCGGTGCGGGCGATGCAGGACCTCGGCGAAGCCTACGGGCCGATGGCGCGCGCAGTGGACGAGGCGGCGGGCTGGCTGCCCTCCATGCCCTGCCGCGCTTCCGTGCGGCTGTGGGAGGTGCTCTGGCAACTGGTCAACCATCCGTATGCGGAGAACGCGCCGCGCAAGAAGCTGCACCCGGCGCTCAGCCAGGCCGTGCGGGAGATCGCGGTGCACCTCGCCGAGCCGCTTTCGATCCCGGAGATCGCGCGGCGGGCCGACATCTCGCACAACCACCTCACGCGGCTGTTCAAGGCGCAGTTTGGCGTGACCATCGAGGGCTACATCCGCCAGCGCCGCAGCGAGCGGGCACTGCACCTGCTCACGAACACCACGATGGCGGTGAAATCCATCGCCGCCGAGGTGGGCCTGCCCGACCTGCACTTCTTCAACAAGACCATCCGCGCCGCGACCGGCGTCAGCCCGCGGCAGTATCGCGAGCGGCACCGGGCGGGATGAGCCCATCGTCTAATGATTTCCTGTGCATTTTCTATGCGGACATGTAAGCAGTATCATCTATTATTCTGAAAAATAAGAATGAAGACTCTTATAATCCTATCTTGGATACTTACAGGGTTACTCTGCTTATGGATGGGATCGTTGATCCTCTCAGTTTCGATCTCAGAGCCATTAACCCCTGACTCTAGAATCGTGTGTGAAGGACAAAAGCCATTCGAGAACCAACAGGTTGTTGTGCCGCCTAAATGGGGAGATTTTTCGGATAGAGCAATGGCAGCATTTACGTTTGTCTTGGCGGTCGTGGCGGCTGCTCAATGGTGGACGGCTAATCGCCTAGCCAAGATTACCCAGCTGCAACTCGAAAATCAATGGGCCGATTTGCGGGCATATGTTTCTTTCAGCCTTAACCTCAACGAGGATCACGATCCAGTTTTAGCTAAAAATTATATCCTGGATTTTAATTGTTCAAATGTTGGGAGGACTCCCGCAATTGACTTAGGTTTTGTCGGAAGTATCTGGGTCGTTAAAGAATATGAGCAAATAGATAGCCTAAATATTAATTATAAACTGGACGAAAAAAGAGTGAATCTTTTTCCCAACGAAAGGCAGCACGAACGCGGTTTAGGGTTCAGTGCTGATACGCAGAGAAAATTCACTCAGGCCGAAATTGACATGGTGCATGACGGGAGGGCTGCGTTCATAGTTGCACTAAAAATTTGGTATAAGGATATATTCGGACGCCCTC
Source organism: Myxococcales bacterium UBA2376 (assembly GCA_002344285.1). Classification (GTDB taxonomy): domain Bacteria; phylum Myxococcota_A; class Polyangia; order Haliangiales; family Haliangiaceae; genus UBA2376. The sequence goes on along the minus strand of DDTA01000047.1, from coordinate 1,807 downwards.
ACGAAACCGAAGAGTTTTGGTCGATTGCTTATGCCAGTCAAAAAGCACGACGTGTCTCAATGATTCCAGGCAAGAGTCGCGTTACGTAGAGCCGCACATAGCTTTCTGGTTCTTTAGAATTGGCATTGCGCATGTTGGTGACGCCCGGGACGCTGGCGGGCTATGAGTTTGTTCGAAATCAAAGCCGAGATTCCGGCCGATACCGTGGAGGCAGCTGACGGCGTGCTGCAGGAGCTGGGCGTGGAGGGTTGGAGCCTGCTGGAGGATGTGATTGCCAAGCGGGCGTGGGTGGTCGGCGTGTTTGCGGCGGAGACCGAGGCGCGGACGCGCTGGGCGGAGTTGCGCGCGCGGCTGACGGCGGCCGGTGAGCCGGTGGTGCGCGAGCTGGCGGACCAGGACTGGCGCGACAGCTACAAGGCGCATTTCAAGGCCTGGAGGTTTGGCCGGCTGCACTGGGTGCCGGTGTGGGAGCGCGATTCCCATATTTTGCCGGCGGGCGATGCGGTGATCTGGCTTGATCCGGGTCTCGCCTTCGGCACGGGCAACCATGAGACGACTCGCTTGTGCTGTGAGCGGCTGGTGGCTTTTACCGAGCAATGCGGGACGGCCGGGCGGGTGATTGATGCGGGCTGCGGTTCGGGCATCCTCGCCCTCTCGGCGGCGCGGCTGGGTTTTAGGAAAGTTGTCGCTTTCGACAACGATCCCGAGGCCGTGCGCGTCAGCCGGGAGAATGCGGTCCTGAACGACTTGGCCGGGGCGGTGGATTTTTTCACGGGCGATCTCGGGTCGGGTTTGGCCGGGCGCGAAGCGGAGCTGGTTTTGGCGAACATCCAGGCCGACGTGCTCATGAGATTTGCGCCGCAGTTGCTCGCGGCGGTTGCGCCGGACGGTCTGCTCGTGCTCAGCGGCATTTTGGCGGTTGAGCTGGAGAAAGTGCGCGCGGTCTTCGCTGCGGCGGCGCCGGGCTGGGACGTGCAGACGCGGACCATGGGCGAGTGGAGCGACCTCGCGCTCGCGCGGCCGGCATAAAAAAGGCCGCACCGGAAAAGGTGCGGCCGAAGTGACGGAATCGCCGGCGGTTCAGGAGAACAGGTCCGGTGGGGTGCGGCTCATGAATTCCTCCATGTAGGCGGTGGTGGCCTTGCCCTCGATGAAGACGGGGTCGGACATGATGGCCTTGTGGAGGGGGATGGTGGTCTTGATGCCGCGGACGAGGTATTCGCTCAGGGCGCGGTAGGTGCGCTCAAGGGCGGTCTTCCGATCGCGCCCGTAGCAGATGAGCTTGCCGATCATCGAATCGTAGTAGGGCGGGATGGTGTAACCGGAGTAGGCGTGGGAATCCACGCGCACGCCGTGTCCGCCGGGGGCGTAGTAGAGACTGATGGTGCCGGGGGAGGGCACGAAATTGCGCGCGGGGTCCTCCGCGTTGATGCGGCACTCGATCGCGTGCCCCATGAACTTCACGTCGTCCTGCCGGAACGAGAGCGGCGCGCCCGAGGCGATGCGGATCATCTCGCGCACGATGTCGATGTCGGAGATCGCCTCGGTGATCGGGTGCTCGACCTGGAGGCGCGTGTTCATCTCGATGAAGTAGAAGCGCCCGTCCTCGTACAGGAACTCGATCGTGCCCGCGCCGCGATAGCCGAGACCGGCGATCGCCTTGCGCACGATCTCGCCCATCTCCTCGCGCTGCGCGGCGTTGAGCGCGGGCGAAGGGGCTTCCTCCAGCACCTTCTGGTGGCGTCGCTGCAGCGAGCAGTCGCGCTCGCCGAGGTGGACGGCATTGCCGTGCGTGTCGCCGAACACC
>DDTA01000345.1 GCA_002344285.1 Myxococcales bacterium UBA2376 | reverse complement strand
CGAGGACGACGACGAGGACGACGAGGACGACGACGACAAGGACGACGACGACAAGGACGAGCCCTCGCGCCGCCCGGCCAAGCCCGTGCCGGCGGGGAAGCCCGCCCCGGCGAAGCCGGCGCCCGCTGCGAAGCCGGCGGCCAAGCCCGCTGCGAAGCCGGCGGCCAAGCCGGCGGCCAAGCCGGCCGCGAAGCCGGCGGTTAAGAAGCCAGCGGCCAAGCCGGCCGCGAAGCCAGCGGCCAAGAAGCCAGCGGCCAAGCCGGCCGCGAAGAAGCCGCCTCCCAAGAAGAAGTGACGGTCGTCAGACGACGACCGTCACCAGCTTCTCGTCGAGCGTGCCCCAGCCCGCCGCCTGGCGGAAGTAGCGCAGGAACTTCGACGTCTTCGAGTCGGGGTTGTCGAGGACGAACATGTCCTTGTATTTCCCCGCCAGTGGCGCGACGAGGTTCTTGACGCACCACGCGTCGATCGCCACCGGATCGGTGCCGGCGACGACGTGGCCGACCTGCTTCGCGCAGGCCGCGTGGTGGCGCATGTCGTCGGACCCGTCGTAGCCCTCGTTCGGCGTCACCGCGACCCACTCCGCGCACGTCAGGTACAGATCGGCGCGGCGTACGTTGTTGTTCCAGTACGCGAGCGGGCCGGCCATACGCCACGTCGGATCGCGCTCCGGCTGCGGCCGGCCCGTACGTCCGAAGTAGTGCACCGACTGGTAGCCCGCGACGCGCGGGTGGTTGCCGAGCGCGCCGGCGCTCATGTCGAGCAGCCCCATCGGCGACTTGCACGCGCCGGTGAAGCCGGTCGACCCGTGCTCGTTCGCCGTCGTCATGTTGATGAACTTGAGGGCGCGGCCGTCCTTCACGAGCGCGCCGTTCTCGCGCCGCATGACGCCGTCCTTGAGATCGATCACGACCCCGGAGTGCGGGCTCGTGAAGCGTGGCCAGGTGAGCGGCGTCTGCGCATGCGCGACGCGGCTGCGGCGCAGGCGGAACACCTTCTCGAAGTCCCAGTGGTAGCCGTCGCGCGTGTCACCGGGGGCGATCGGTCCGCGGTCGTCGCCGCCGTACACGCCGTGGGTGTGCTCGGGATCGAACCAGGGCTCGTCGGCCAGATCACTGCCGCCGCCGTCGACGAGGCCGTAGAAGCTGACCGGCGCGCCGAGCCCGGCGAAGTGCGGCGCGAGGTCACCGAGCTTGTTCCAGCCCGGCACGTCGACGTTGCGCTCGCTCGGGTGGGTCCACGCGCGCGTGAGCCCGCGTGTCGGATCCTCGACCTTCCGGTCGGGGAAGCGGAAGTGCGTGTTCTCGAACACGACGACCTCGCCCTTGAACCCGGGGATCTCCAGCACGTGCTCGATGGCGCGCTTCACCGCGGCGACGTTGGTCATCCCCTGGTTCCACCACTGCGCCGACACCTTGATGACGACGACGTCATCGACGCCGACCACCTTGCTCATGCCGCCCAGCCGCGACATCACGGTGTCCACGTTGGCCGCGGGCCCGCCGCTCTTGCCGACGTAGATCGTCGTCTTGTCGCGCTCGGCGTCGTGGGGGACCAGCGGAGGCGTCGCCGAGAAGCTCGCGAGCACCGTGCGCTTGTCGATGAAGTTCCTGATCTTCTTGCGCAGGACGAAGGTCGCGGCGCCGACGCCGGCCACGGCGGCGCCGCCGCCGACGAGCACGGTGCGCCGGCTCAGACCACGCTGATTTTCGTATGACACGCGCGGACTATAGCAGCGCCGTGCTATCGACCAGCCATGAAGCAGCACGCGCTGTTCGTGATGTGCCTCGCCGCGGCGTGCGGCGGACCGACGAGGACGACCACCACGGGCAACACCGGCGGTGGGAGCGGCGCGGGCGCCGGCGGCGGCATGTCCGCCACCGAGCTCTGGACCCCGGTGATGAAGCCGGGGGCCATCTTCTCGTTCAACGACCGCGTTCCCGACAGCCCGACCGCGGAGGAGTTCACCACCGTCGAGGCCACCGTGGCGAGCGTCGCCGACGTGCCGGGTGGCAAGGCGGTGACGCTCGCGTGGACGTTCGACGGTGAGCCCGCCGGAGGGACGATGCTGCCGGTCATGATCGTCGTCACCGACGCCGAGGTTCGCTTCCAGGCCGATCCCGACCACGGCGACGCCCTGACGTGGCCGTCGTCGACCGCGGTGGCCGACGTCGACCGCGGCGACTACACGAGCTACGTCCACGACGGGATGCTCGCCGGCGAGAAGTGCTACGGCCTGGGTCCGGCCGCCGACGCCGGCGACTGCGAGGACGTCTGTTACGCCGAGGTGTGCGTGCACCCGAAGCACGGCCTCACCGGCGGCTCGGGCACGTGGTGGCCGAACTTCAGCGTGTTCCAGCGTCGCGATCTCATGAAGTAGCGCTAAAGTGCGCGCGCCATGGCGCAACAGTACGTGTACGTGATGAAGGACCTGCGCAAGATCGTCCCGCCCAAGCGGGAGATCTTGAAGGGGATCTGGTTGTCGTTCCTCCCCGGCGCGAAGATCGGGGTGCTCGGCAACAACGGCGCGGGCAAGAGCACGCTCATGCGCATCATGGCGGGCGTCGACAAGGAGATCGTCGGCGAGGCGTGGCCGGCGCCGGGGCTCAAGATCGGCTACCTGCCGCAGGAGCCGCACCTCGATCCCACGAAGGACGTTCGCGGCAACGTCGAGGAGGGCGTCGCCGAGACGCGCGCGCTGCTCACGAAGTTCGAGGAGATCTCGCTCAAGATGGGCGAGGAGATGTCCGACGACGAGATGCAGAAGCTGCTCGACCAGCAGGCGGCCCTGCAGGACCAGATCGACGCGGTCAACGGCTGGGACCTCGATCACCACCTCGACATCGCGATGGACGCGCTGCGCTGCCCCCCGGGCGATGCCGACGTCAGCAAGATCTCCGGCGGTGAGCGCCGCCGGGTTGCCCTGTGCCGCCTGCTGCTGGCGAAGCCGGACATGCTGCTCCTCGACGAGCCCACCAACCACCTCGACGCCGAGAGCGTCGAGTGGCTGGAGAAGACGCTCGAGAAGTTCGCGGGCACGGTCGTCGCCATCACCCACGACCGGTACTTCCTGGAGAACGTCGCCGAGTGGATCCTCGAGCTCGACCGCGGCGAGGGCCATCCGTTCCACGGCAACTACTCGGCCTGGCTCGACGCCAAGGCCAAGCGCCTGCACGACGAGGAGAAGCAGCAGAACGCGCGCCAGCGCATGCTCACCCGCGAGCTCGAGTGGGTGCGTAGCTCGCCCAAGGCGCGCCAGGCCAAGAGCAAGGCCCGCCTGGCCCGCTACGACGAGATGGTCGCCGAGGCCCAGTCCGAGAAGCGCGATCCCTCGCTCGAGATCGTGATCCCGCCGGGGCCGCGCCTGGGCAACGAGGTCGTGATCTTCGAGGGCGTGTCCAAGGCGTTCGGTGATCGCCTGCTGATCGACAACCTCACCTTCAAGCTGCCACGCGGCGGCATCGTCGGGGTGATCGGTCCCAACGGCGCCGGCAAGACGACGCTGTTCCGCATGATCATGGGGCTCGAGCAGCCCGACAAGGGCACGATCAAGATCGGCGAGACGGTGAAGCTCGGCTACGTCGACCAGAGCCGCGACGTGCTCGACGACAAGAAGACGGTGTTCGCCGAGATCACCGACGGCTCCGAGCAGATCAACCTGGGCGACCAGAGCATCAACTCGCGCGCCTACGTGTCGAGCTTCAACTTCCGCGGCCCCGACCAGCAGAAGTTCGTCGGCAACCTCTCGGGTGGCGAGCGCAACCGCGTGCACCTGGCCAAGATGATCCGCTCGGCGGGCAACCTCCTGCTCCTCGACGAGCCGTCGAACGATCTCGACGTCGACACGCTGCGCGCGCTCGAGGACGGCCTGATCAAGTTCCCGGGCTGCGCCGTCGTCATCAGCCACGATCGCTGGTTCCTCGACCGCATCGCGACCCACATCCTGGCGTTCGAGGGCGACAGCCACGTCGAGTGGTTCGAGGGCAACTACGTCGACTATGAGGCCGACAAGCACCGCCGGCTCGGCCACGACGCCGACCAGCCGCACCGCATCAAGTACAAGCCGATCTCGCGGTGACTCCGGCTCACGGCATCTCGACCACGAGATCCGCGAGCAGCGGACGGTGATCGCTCGCACGCTTGGCCAGCTCGGTCTCGCCGCGCATCAGCTCCATGAGCCGCACCTTGCCGCGCACGTACAGGCTGTCGAGCGGGCGGAGTGGCCCCCATGCCGGGAAGGTCCGCGGCTTGCGCTCGTGGCCACGGAAGCCCGCGGGCACCAGCAGCTCGCCGAGGTTGCCCCACACGTCGTTCAGATCGCCGCCCACGATCACCGGCGTGTCGTGGTGCAGGCCCTGGAACGGACGGCTGTCGAGGAACGTCGCCAGCTGGCGACGGCGCTCGTACTGCGCCAGGCCCAGGTGCATGTTGTAGATGTGCACCGTGCGAACGTGGCCGTCGAGGTGCACGCGCGTCACGGCGTGCAGCACGCTGCGCCGCTTCTTGTACGGCACCGAGAGGTCGATGTTGCGGACCTCGTCGAGCGGGAAGCGCGAGAGGATCGCGTTGCCGTAGGTGCCGCCGCCCCGGACGTTCACGTTGGGGAACCAGGCGCGGTGCGCGAGGCCGATGCCCTCGGCCAGGAGCTCGGCCTGATGGTCGCCGTTCGAGCGCCGCACTCCGGCGTCGACCTCCTGCAGGAGACACACGTCGGGCGCGAGCTCGCCGAGGGTGTCGACGGTGCGCGCCAGATCGTAGCGACGATCGACGCCGCCGATGCACTTGTGGATGTTCCAGGTGACGACGCGGAGCTTCATGCGGTTGGGGACGCCGACGCGGGTGTCGGCACGGGCGCTTCGATCCTCGCCACCACCAATGTCATGTCGTCGCCGGGTGGCAACCCGCCCAGATGGGCGGCGAGCTCGGCGGCGAGGAAGGCGTGGACGCTCGGCGGGTCGAGGCGCGCGGGATCCAGGCGGCGCAGCGCGCGCTGCAGCCGACGGTCGCCGAACTGGTTGCCGTCGGCGCCGCGGCACTCCACCAGCCCGTCCGTGTACCAGACGATCACGTCGCCGGGCGCGATGGCGCGGGCGGCGGCGCGCGTGACCGGCGCGCTGCCGGCGCCGAGCGGGTTGCCGCGCGCGACCAGCGCGTTGAGGTTGATCGTCGTGCCCTTCGCGTCGGCCACGGCGCGGCACACGTACGGGACGACGTGGCCCGCGTTGGCGAAGCGGACCTCCCCGGCGGCGGGATCGACGATCGCCGCGAAGCACGTCAGGTGGAAGCGGCCGGCGCCCACGCGGCGTACGGCGCCGTCGAGGTTCCCGAGCAACGCGGCCAGATCGAAGCGGTCGCCCATCACCCGCACGGCGACGTCGCACGCGCCCTTGGCCGCCGCGGTGACCATCGCCGCCGCGACGCCCGACCCGGTGACGTCGCCGATCACGACGAGCGCGCGGTTGTCGGGCAGGGCGTAGCATCCCCACCAGTCACCGCCGCAGCGGCTGGTCGGCTGCCACGTGCCCAGCACCTGGATGGCACGCGTGAAGATCGGCTCGGGCCTGGGCACGAAGCCGGTCTGCACCGCCGCGGCCAGCTCGACCTCGCGCGCGACCTCGGCGCGCGCCGCGACCTCCGAGGCGACGCGCACGAACTGGAGCGCGGGCGCGAGGCGCTCGGCGACGATCCCGATCAGGCGCTGCTCGCCGCGCCGGAAGGCGCGCCCCGACGGCCGCTCGTGGATGACGAGGAGGCCGACGAGGTCGTCGCGCGCGACCAGCGGGACGAGGATCTGCGCGCCGAGCGCGGCGAGCAGCTTCTCGAGCGCCGGCCGCAGATCGGCGAGACCGAGGCCGTCGAGCTCGCCGAGCCAGATCGGCTTGCGGTGGTTGCCGAGCCAGGGGACCAGCAGCGGATCGGGCGTCGCGTCGTCGGGTACGGGCAGCCCGTCGCCCTTCTGCCACGACCAGTCGTCGCGCGCGGGGACCATCAGCTCGGCCTTCGCGCCGAGGCCCAGATCGATCACCTCCGCGGTGCGCNNTGCGGCTCGCGTACTGCGCGGCGAGCCGGTCGAGCGGGCCTTCACCGCCGGGCCGGATCGTCCAGACGCGCGCGCCGAGGCCGACGGCGAGCCGCGCCGCGAGCACGGCGCCGAGCGCCGGTAGCGCCGCGGCCCAGCCATCGAGATCCGGCAAGAGCCGCAGCGACACGAGCCAGCCCACGGCGGCCGCGACCAGCCCGGCGGCGAGCGCCATCGGCGCGCGCGTGTCGACGGCGCGCGCCCGCAGGAGGTCGTCGATCAGGATCGAGCGCAGCATGAGCAGCGAGCTGGTCGCGACGAACAGCCAGCTCACCGGCGCCCAGCCGAGGCCGAAGGCGAGCAGCACGTCCACGAGCCCGACGAAGGCGATGCTGAGGGCCAGGATGCCGCTCGCCAGCTGCCGCCGGCGGACGATCGACGTCTCGACGCGATACGCGCGGATCGCGATGAGCGTGCCGAGGCTCGAGAGGATCGCGATCGCCATCGACGCCGGCGCGACCAGGGGCCCCGGCGAGAAGAAGCGCAGGCCCGACGGCGTGACGATGATGGCGTCGACGGCGAGGGTCGTCGTCAGCCCGAGGACGAGGAAGCCGACGCCGACGAGCAGCGCGAGCCCGACGAGCCAGCGCCTCGCGCTCAGCTGCTGGGCGAGGGCCAGCTGGAAGGACATGCCGCCGGCGGTCGCCAGCGGCACCGGCGACACCGCCACGCGAAAGAACGCGACGGCGGCCTCGTCGGTCGGCGCCGCCACGGCGAGACCGCAGCCGATCACGAAGGGCAGGAGGCAGATCGTGTAGACGAGCACGGGGACGCGCAGCTGGGGGGCGCCGCGCATGAAGAGGGCGTAGGTCACGACCATGCCGAGCGCGACGGCCGCGATCACGAAAGGGATCGAGGAGCCATCGGCCGCGTAGCTCTGGGCCACGAGGAGCGGCGACATGAACGACTCTTCCGATCCTGGTGTAGAATCGGCCCTGGTGTCCAGCGACGGCAAACGCCCCGGGCCGTCCCTGAGACCCGGCGATCCGGCCAAGGCCGCCAGGCCCGGGGGGCCGGTGTCGCTGCCCCTGCCGCTGCCCCCGCCGCTGCCCGATCCCGAGGACCACACCAGCCGGGTTCGTATGAGCATGACCTCGTACGTCCCGGAGACGACGTCGCGAGATCTGCCGATGCTCCCCGTCGAGCCGTGGCTCGGCGAGGACACCGACAACGAGCTGCTGGAGAGCGTCACGGCGGCGATCCCGCGCGAGCACCTCGACACGCTGCACGCGATCCCGTCGGCGCCGCCTGGCTCGAGGGATCTTCCCGGCAGCGATCGGAACACCGTTCCCGGCGTTCCCGGCGTGAAGAAGGGCAAGAGCGCGCGTCGTCTGCCGCTCCAGCCCGACGCCTCGAGCTCCACGCCCACGCCCGCCCCGCGCTCGGAGCCCGCGCGCCTGCCGCTGCCCGCCGAGCCGTCGGTCGCGCGCCCCTTGCCTCGCGGCCACGGCGTCCCGATCCCGGTGCCGTCGACGCCGGCGGGCGCGCGCCAGGGGCAGCAGCCGTTGCCGCCGCCCCCGCCCGTGCGGGTGCCCCGCCCGACCGGCTTGCCCAAGGGCCAGCAGGTCGCCGGGCGCTACGAGATCCTCGAGCGCATCGGGCAGGGCGGGATGGGCAAGGTCTACAAGGTCAGCCACACCCAGCTGGGCAAGATCTTCGCGCTCAAGGTGATCGGCGAGAACCTGGCCGACACCGACGACGCGCGCGAGCTGTTCTACCGCGAGGCGCGCCTCGCGAGCTCGGTCAACCATCCCAACATCACGTCGGTCGTCGACTTCGGTGAGGACGAGGGCCTCGGCGCGTTCATGGTGATGGAGCTCGTCGAGGGCGAGCCCCTCGCCAAGATGCTGCACCGCGAGACGCGGCTCGGCGTGCGCGTCGCGTGCGAGATCATCCTGCAGGTCGCCGACGCGCTCCACTACGTGCACGGCAAGGGCATCGTGCACTGCGACATCAAGACCGAGAACTTGCTCGTGAGCGAACAGCAGGGCACCAAGCGCCGCCAGATGGTGGTGAAGCTGCTCGACTTCGGCCTCGCGCGCTCGCTCGCCAGCGGCCGTGGCTCGGCGCCGCTCTCGGGCACACCGCACTACGTCGCGCCCGAGCGCATCAAGGGCGACCCCGCGTCGCCGTCGTCGGACATCTACGCGCTCGGCATCCTGTTCTACGAGATCGTCACCGGCCACGTGCCGTGGGACGGCCCGGTCTCGCAGATCCTCCACGGCCACCTCGACGAGACGCCGACGCCGCCGTCGAAGCTCGTGCCGGGCGGCCTGGATCCGGCGCTCGAGAACCTGATCCTGCACGCCCTCGCCAAGGAGCCGGCCACCCGCCACCGCGACATGGCGGCCTTCATCTACGAGCTGCGCACGGTCATGGACATGCTCGGCTTCGGGCGGCGCGGGCGGCGCGGCGGCGGCCCCGGCAAGCGTGTCGTCATCGAGCGCAGCAAGAACGAGCGCGACGCCCTGGTCGCGCGCGCGTTCGAGACCTGCCGGCTGCCGCTCGCGCTGGTGACGCCGCAAGGCCTCGTCCTCGTCGCCAACTCGGCGTTCGGGCGCTTCGTCATGGGTGTCTCCGTCGAGGTCGAGGGCCTGACCGTGCAGTCGACGCCGCTCGCCGGCGCGTGGGACGCGTTCGAGAGCGACCTCGCCAAGGCCGCCGGCGGCAACAACGTGCGCCGCGTCCTCGAGATCGAGGTCGAGGGGCGACCGCGACAGCGGCTGCTGATGTGGCTCGATCCCGCGGGCGAAGGCCACGTGTTACTCGGCGTCCAGCCGATCGAGATCACCTGACGCGCGACCTCTGCTAGGGTCCGCGGCATGAGGCACTTCCGCATGACATGCGCGGCCGCGGTCGCGCTGCTCGTCGGGATCTCGACGGCGCACGCCGACGACCCGAAAATCGCCCACGAGAGGTACACGCTGGACAACGGCCTCGAGGTCATCCTCGCGCCCGATCCGAGCGTGCCGCTGGTGGCGGTGAACGTCTGGTATCACGTCGGCTCCGGCCACGAGGTCTACGGCAAGAGCGGCTTCGCGCACCTGTTCGAGCACATGCTCTTCCAGGGCTCGAAGCACGTCGGCGAGGACAAGCACTTCGAGACGCTCAAGACCATCGGCGGCGACGGCGTCAACGGTACGACCAACCTCGACCGCACGAACTACTTCGAGGTGGTGCCGTCGAACCGCCTCGACACCGCGCTCTGGCTCGAGAGCGATCGCATGGCGTACCTCCTGCCGACGGTCACCCAGAAGAGCCTCGACAACCAGATCGAGGTCGTGCGCAACGAGCGCCGCCAGCGCTACGACAACGTGCCGTACGGCAAGGCGCGCTTCGCGCTGTACGAGGCGCTCTACCCCGAGCAGCACCCGTACCGGTACCTCACCATCGGCAAGCACGAGGACCTCGCGGGCGCGTCGCTCGACGACGTCATCGGCTTCTTCAAGACGTGGTACGTGCCGGCCAACGCGACGCTCACGCTCGTCGGCGACTTCGAGCCCGAGGCCGCCAAGCAGCAGATCGCGCAGTGGTTCGGCTCCCTGCCGGCGAGCAAGAAGCCCACGACCGTCCACGTGCCCCCGCCCCGCCCGCGGGCGGAGCGCCGCACCGTCGACGACACGTTCGCCAAGCAGCGCCAGATCATCTGGGCCTGGCACAGCCCGGCGAACTTCGCCCCCGGCGACGCCGAGCTCGAGGTGCTGGCGAATGCGCTCTCGCGCGAGGGCACGGGACGGCTGTACAAGGCGCTCGTCCACGACACGCAGCTGGCCACCAGCGTGAGCGCCTACCAGTGGGGCGCCACGTTCTCGGGCATCTTCGGCCTGAGCGTGACCTTGCGCGGCGACGCCGACCTCGCCACGGTCGAGAAGATCGTCGGCGACGAGCTCGCGCGCGTGCGCAAGGAGCCGCTCGACGCCAAGGAGATCGCGCGCGTCGTCACCCAGCGCGAGGCGCAGGCGGTCTGGGGCCTCGAGAGCCTCATGGCGCGCGCCAACCGTCTGCAGGCCTACAACCACTACCTCGGCGATCCGGACAAGCTGTCGTGGGACCTCGCGCGCTACCGCGCGGTGACGCCCGCGGCCGTGCAGGCCGCCGCGACCGCGTACATCGAGCTCGACAAGCCGGTGGTCATCGTCACGATGCCGGCCGCCGCTCCCGCTGGAGGTGCCAAGTGAACCGCTCGACCATCGGCGGCGTCCTCGCCGCGTTCGTCCTCGCCGCCGCGTGTGGCCCCAAGGCGGCGCCTCCGCCCGCCCCGCTGCCGCCCGATCCCACGCCCGTCGCCGAGCCCACGCCCCTCCCGACCCCGGAGCCCGCGCCCGTGACCCAGACCGCCCAGCCGCAGGAGCTCGCCTTCCCCGACGAGCCGTTCCGCGCCGAGCAGCCGAAGGCCGGCCCGCCGCGCCCGTTCCGCCTGCCGCAGGTGCAGACCTTCAAGCTGAAGAGCGGGATCTCGGTCTACCTCGTCGAGCAGCACACGTTGCCGATCGTGAGCCTCGATCTCACGTTCGACGGCGGCTCCATCTCCGACCCGGTCGGCAAGGAAGGGCTCGCGTCGGTGTGCATGGCGATGATGAGCGAGGGCACCGCGAAGCTCGACAAGCTCGCGTTCAGCGAGGCCCTCGCCGACGTCGCGTCGAGCGTGTCGTCGTACGCCGGCGGTGACACCCAGGGCGTATCGATGGCCACCCTGTCGAAGCACTTCGACACGACGTTCGGGCTCTTCGTCGACACGCTGCGCACGCCCGGCTTCCGCGCCGAGGACCTCGACCGCATGATCAAGCGGCGCCTCGAGGGCCTGAAGCAGCAGAAGGGCAACCCCGACGCGATCGCGGCCCGGGTCTCCGCGCCGGTCATGTACGGCGAGGCCCACCCGTACGGTCGGATCGTCACCGAGGCCTCGCTCGCGGCGATCACCCTCGACGACTGCAAGGCCTACCACGCGCAGCAGCTCAAGCCGGGCGGCGCGCGCCTCTTCGTCGTCGGCGACATGACCGCGGCGCAGATCCGCGAGCGCTTCGACGGCCCCGCGTTCGCGGGCTGGACCGGCAAGGTGCCCGCGCTGCCCCGGCTGAAGAAGCCGGCGCCGCCCAAGGCCCGCATCTTCTTCGTGCACGTGCCGGGCGCGGCGCAGTCGCAGATCGCGCTCGCGCACTTCGGCCCGATGCGCAACGCGCCCGACTACTTCCCCACCGCGATCATGGGATCGATCCTCGGCGGCGGCTTCACCAGCCGCATCAACATGAACCTGCGTGAGGGCAAGGGCTACACCTACGGCGCGCGCGGCTTCTTCAACTACAGCCGCCAGTACGGCACCTTTTCCGCCGGCGGCTCGGTGCGCAGCGACGCGACGTACCAGTCGGTGCTCGAGCTCGTGCGCGAGGTGCGCGCGCTCGAGCGCGGCGAGGTGCCGGCGACCGAGGCCGAGCTCGAGCGCGAGCGCAACAGCGCCGTGCTCGGACTCCCGTCGCGCTTCGCGACCGCGGGCGCGTCGCTCGGCATGTTCCGCAGCCTGGTCTACTTCGGGCTGCCGCTCGACTACTGGTCGAGCTACTCGACGAAGATCGAGAAGGTCACCGCCGCCCAGGTGAAGGCCGCGGCGAGGAAGCACCTGAAGTCGGACGCCGCCGTGTACGTCGTGGTGGGAGACGGCGACGCCCCCATGATCACGCGGGAAGGCGACAAGGACGTACCTCTCCTCCTCGACGGAAAACCGGTGATCTTGCGCGAGGCTCTCGCCCGGATGGCCGCGGACGGCACGCTCGGCAAGGGGGGACTGGTCGAGCTCGACCCCGACGGCCGGCCCGTGCCGTGATCCAGGTTCCGGAGTCGCCCGGCGTCGAGCGGGGGTGGCTGCCCCACCGTTAACTCGCATAAACATTGTACTCGTCGGCCTGCTCGCGCACCATGATCTACTGGAGCCGGGTCCATGTTCAGACGACGCAACATGAGGCGGCAGCGCGGCAGCGCGCTCGTCGTCTCGCTCATCGTGCTCACCGGGCTGGTGACGCTCGGCTCGTTGACCGTGCTCGCGGTGCAGGGCGGGATCAGCGCGGCCGGCCACGACCGGCATCGCGCGACGGCGCTCTTCGCGGCCGAGAGTGGTGCCGCCGCGGCGATGGACTACCTGCGCCGCAACGTCGACACGACGACGAAGTGGAGCGCGTTCGTCGAGCCGAACAACGTCTCGCCGCAGAGCCCGGTCGACATCTTCGGCAACCGCGCGTTGCCCGGGACGCCCGAGAACCTGTTCTCCAGCGACGTGCGCGCCTGGTACGAGGTCGAGATCCTCAACAACCTCGACGATGACGGTTACGCGACCGGCGACGACAACGACGGCCGCGTGATCGTGCGCTCGACGGGCCACGGCCCCAACGGGACCGTCGCGCAGGTCGAGTGGCAGGTCGGCGTGCAGGTCACCGGCGCCGGCGGCCGCCCCTGTCCGGGATACGGACAGAAGGGCATGGCCGAGGACGGCGCCGGCCGCAACGATTGCCTCACGAACATCGTCGCGACCGACGTCGCGACGTATTCGCCCGGTGGAGGTCCATGATGACGACGATCACCTCACGTGCCCTCGCGCTCGCCGCGGCCCTCGCCGCGACCACCTGGACGCCGCTCGCCCACGCCCAGCTCGTGTGCCCGCAGACGTCGTCGCCGACCGACTGGTCGGGCACGACGCTCGACACCGGCACCGAGAACAAGAACGGCATCGTGTACGACACCAGCGGGGCCAGGCTGCGGCTGCAAGGCGCCTCCGGTATCTTCAAGTCGACGGCCCTCGGCATCACCGACCTGACGGTCTTCGCAGCCGTCGCCGACTTCGATCGCGACGGCTGGGAGGACTTCGTCGGCGTGGGCGAGGCCACGGCCTTCGTCCGCATCTACCGCAACCGCACCTTCGAGAATCCGGCGCCCGACTGGGACGACCCCAACGCGGTGCGCACCCCGAAGTTCGTGATGGTCCGCGAGCTCCAGTCGGCGAGCGCGAGCCACCGCTGGCGACCGACGACGGCGGCGGACTTCAACGGCGACGGCTGGCCCGACGTGTTCGTGGCGACGGCCGAGACGTACAGGGATCCGACGTCCGCCGTCCTCTGGCTCAACCAGGCGTCGAACGACGCGTCCGGCAACCCGCGCTTCCAGGCCTCCTACGCGGCGATGGCGAGCGGCACCGCGCCGTCGGCGCTGGGCCCGCAGACCTGGGGTGGTACGAGCATCCAGGCCGTCGACTACAACGGCGATCGCAAGATCGATCTGCTCGTGGGTAGTGGGTACAACAACGGCACGATCCGGGTCTTCCTCAACAACTGCCCCACGGCGGCCGGCGCCCAGCCGCCGCCGCCCGCGCCGCTGCGCTGCGGGGCGTCGCCGAGGTTCACGTACGCCTCGACCCTCATCACCAACATGGGGTTCCCCGCGAACGCGAACCTGGCCGTGTTCCGGTACGAGGACGTCGACGGCGACGGCCGCCGCGACCTCATCGCGGGCGCGCCGAGCTGCTGCGGCACCGCGGGCCAGCGCTTGCGCCTGTGGAAGGGCGTCGACGGCGGCGGCATCAACACCGGCAGCTACCAGTCGATCACGTTCCAGGGCGGCGCGACGTCGATCTTCGTCGCCGACTTCTCGGGCGACGGCAAGAACGATCTCATCGTCGGCACCGACAACTGGAACTACAACGCCGGCAACGGCGGCGCGAGCCGCTACTGGGTGAACAACGGCACGGGCACGCCGTTCACCGGGGCGGGCACGCAGCTCACCAGCCCCGGCAACCCGACGATCGACTTCGACGTCGGCTTTGTCTTCGACTACGACAAGGATCCGTCGGGCACGCCCGACGTCATGCTCGCCGACGGTAACCACACCTCGAGCTTCTACGTCTTCGCCAACCGCGTCGTCAGCCAGTACGTCGAGTGCGGCGACGTCGCCTCGGGGACGATCGATCTGGGCTCGCTCGACGACTCCGAGCTCGTCGTGAGCGCCGCGCGCATCGACCCGGACTTCACCCTCAACGGCGGCTCGATCAAGTTCTTCGTCTCCAACGAGGAGCCGCCCAACTGGATCCACGCCACGGACTGCGGCGACGGCTCCGGCGACCTGTGCGCCAGCTTCCCCCGCCCCGTCGGGCGCGAGGTCCGCTGGAAGGCCGAGATGTGCTCGAACTCGACGAAGACCCGGACGCCCGAGCTGCGCGGCGTGGAGATGACGTTCGACTACACCGAGGCGAAGGAGTACTTCCGCGCCGGCGTGATCGTGAACGATGGCGTCGCCTACCTCGGCGGGTTCCGCCAGCCCGGCGACCGCGGTCACTTCTACGCCGTGAGCGCCGCCCTCGACGCGACCTACTGGGACGCGGCGACGGCGATCGACAGCATGGCCGACAGCTCGCGGCGCATCTACACCGCGACCGAGGCCGGCAACCTGCGCCTCGACTTCACGGTGGCCAACGCCAGCAACGCGCAGCTCCTCGACGTGCTCGACGCCGCCGACGCGGCCCAGGCCGCCAACGTCATCTCGTGGGTGCGCAGCCCGCGGTTCGGCGTCGGCAACGCCGGCATCTCGCTGTCCCGCCTGGGCGCGATCGAGACCTCGACCCCGGCGATCCTCACCAAGCCGGCGATCCCGATCTGGTACTCGTACGCCTCGACCACGGACCGCTCCCGGCACGTGACGTTCCAGCAGCAGAACCAGACCCGTCGCAACCTCGTCTTCTTCGGCTCCAAGGACGGCATGGTCCACGCGATCGAGACGAGACCCACCGCGATCACGACCGCGCCCAGCGGGCACGAGGCATGGGCGTTCATCCCGCCCAAGACGGCCGGCGGGCTTATCGCGGACTACACCGCGAGCGTCTCCGCGGGCACGACGCAGGTGAGCGCGTACCCCGACGGCTCGCCGACCCTCGCCGACTACCGCCGGAGCGACGGCCAGTTCGCGACGGCGATGATCGTCGGCGCCGGTAACGGCGGCAAGAGCATCGTCGCGCTCGACGTCACCAGGACGGTCGATCCGACGAGCGGCGCGATCCTCGGTCCGACGCCCTTGTGGACGGCGACGCCGGGTGACGCCGACGCCGGCCAGGGCCACGCCAAGCCGGCGGTCGCCCGCGTCCTCGTGGGCGGGGTCGAACGCTACTTCGTGCTCGCGGCCACGGGCATCTCCCACGACAACCCGGTGGCGCCCTGGCAGAAGGGGCGCGTGGTCGCCGCGTACGATCTCGGCACCGGCGAGCTGGTGTGGCAGTTCCGCGCCGCGTGCCCCGTGACGAGCGACATCTCGGTGTTCGAGACCGACGACGAGCTCGAGCCGGGCGCGCCGACGTTCAACGGCTACATGGACCGCGCGGTCTTCGCCGACGCGTGCGGCAACGTCTACAAGCTCGATCCGGCCCAGGACCTGGACGGCGCCTGGAACGACAACTCGACCATGGGCACCGTCCTGGTGGACACGGTCAACGGCGTGCCGCAGATGGCGCTGTTCTCCGCCCAGGCGACGCCGGGCGCGCTCGGCGCGGCGAGCCCGATCACCGGTACGATCGCGGTGCGGACCGACGCCAGCACGCGTGTCGCGCTCTTCTTCGGCACCGGCGGCCTCGAGAGCCACCCGGTCACCCAGCCGAACGAGTTCTACGCCGTCTACGCCGACAACGGCGAGATCCGCACGAAGATGGCGGGCGCGTGTGTGGGCAGCACGTGCGAGAAGTTCTACGGCGGCGTCGTCGTCACGCCCGAGCAGGTGATCCTCACCCGCACGCGTGACCCGCTCGTCGGGAGCGGCACGTGCGACATCGGCTCGACCGTGGTGCAGGCGCTCCAGCTGAACGAGAACACCACCACCGGCGAGTTCGAGGTCGACTTCGAGCAGAGCCTGACCTCGGCGGTGATGGGCGCGCTCTACGGCGACGCCGGCGCGCTCTACTTCGCGACCCTGTCGGGCGACGTGTCGCGCATCGGCACGCCGCGCGCGGCGAGCGCGGGCGGGGACACCACCTCGGGCACGCCGCCTCCGCAGTTCGGCGAGGGCAGCGAGACCGGCACCGGCACCGTCGGCAACGCCGACGCGCTGGCGCTCCTCGGCTGGAGGCAGGTGTACTGATGCGGCGCGGCCATCGCCGCCGCCGCCAGCGCGGGTTCACGCTGCTCGAGCTGCTCGTCACGATGGGCATCACGATCATCGGGCTGCTCGGGCTCATGTCGCTCTACGTCGTGACCGCGCGCAGCAACGCGCTGGGAGCGCACAGCGGCGAGGCGGTCGCCGTGGCCGAGGCCACGGTCGAGGAGATCCGCGGGACCCCGATCGCCGACCTGCTGGCCGCGCACGCGGCGCCCTCGCTGCCGCTGGACGTCAGCCTCGACACCGTCGCCGGCCGCGCCGGCATGACCTTCAACCGCCGGGTGCAGGTGATCGAGCTGACGGCGGTGTCACCCAACCTCGTGAAGATCCGTGTCGACGTCACCTGGACCGATGCGGGCGCGACCGCGGGCGCCGAGGGTGGCATCTACGATCACCAGGTCAGCCTCGAGCTGATCCGCACCGCCTCCGAGGCCCTGTGACCGGCCGGTCTCGTTCCCTCCGGCGCGTCGCGCGGGGGTTCACCCTCGTCGAGGTGATGATCTCGCTCGTCGTCAGCGCGCTCCTCCTGGGGCTCATCCTCGAGATATGGGGGCGCATGTCGCTGGCGCTGCGCGGGCAGCAGAACGTCGCCGAGCTCCAGCAG
This sequence comes from Myxococcales bacterium UBA2376, assembly GCA_002344285.1. Lineage (GTDB taxonomy): Bacteria > Myxococcota_A > Polyangia > Haliangiales > Haliangiaceae > UBA2376. The sequence goes on along the minus strand of DDTA01000345.1, from coordinate 20,225 downwards.
ATCCTCTCGTCGGCGCACGCGGTCATCGAGGGAGATCTGCGCCAGGCCGGCTTCCAGATCCCCGACGGCTTCTTCCGCGCCGGCGACGTCGCGCTCCACCAGCCAGTCGAGATCATCGACGACGCCGACGGGTTCGGCCCCGACCAGCTCCGCGTCCACGCCGCGGACGCATCCGCGATGGCGCGCGTCACGGACTTCAACGGCACCGCCGACAACGTGAACGACCCGTTCACCATGCTGACCGTGGACTCGGCGGTCGACTTCGTGCCGGGTGACCTCGCGGTCATCGTCAAGGCCCAGGACGGTCTCCCCGACGAGATCGCGTTCTACCCGTGCGTGGTCGAGATCGCGGCGATCAACGGTGACCAGCTCTCGCTCGCGACCACGCCCCCGTGGGGCACGGCCAACAACGACCAGTGCGACGAGGTGCGGACCAACACCGCGCTCGGCCCCGACCGCCGCGCGATGGTCTACCGCTTCCGCACCCGCGCCTATCGTATCGATCCGGCGCGACGCGATCTTGCGGTCCTCCAGATGTCCCGCACCGCGGGCGTCCTCGACGACTGGGAGGACCTCGCCATCGGGTTCACCGATCTCCAGATCGCCTCGCGGTGGGACGACTCCGACGACGACAGCGGTCTCGCCGCGGCCGACACCGCCGATCTCGACAACGACCCGCTGCGCGAGTGGTGGTCGGACGCGACCCAGACCGCGCTCAGCGCCCCGCTCGCCGCGATGACGTCGATCCCGCCGGCGCCGCTGGCGATGGGCTCGTTCGACATGCTGCGGCCTCGGCTGGTCGCCGTCCGCGTGACGCTCGTCGTGCGCACGCACTCGAGGGTGGACCTCGTCCCGTCGGCGCGCACCCCGGCGCTCATCGACCCGGCGCGCGCCGCCAACAACGATCTCGGCAACCGGGACGCGATCCAGCTCGAGGGCGTCGCCGACGGCCTGCGACCGCAGGAGCTGCGAGGCGACCATATCTATCGGTACGCGACCGTCGCGACCGACCTGCGCAACATGGGGATCGGCCTGTGAGAGGCGATCGAGCGTCCGAGCGCGGCTTCACCCTCACCGAGTTGATGATCACGCTGGGGATCATCGGCGTGCTCGTCGCGCTGGGCGTCACCCTCCTGCGCGCCACGCCGCAGCCGCACGATGTGGCGTCCCAGGTGTCGAGCTCGCTCGCCGAGGCGTCGCGCAAGGCCGTCGCCGGGGGCGCCGTGCGCGCGGACGTCGCCGCCGCGCTGGGTAGCCCGGCGCGCACGCGTGCCGTCTTCACCGCGACGACGGACGGCGTGACCGTGACGATCGAGCGACTCGAGGAGGACGCGCCTCCGTCGACGGCGGCGAGCTGGGTCGAGCTCTCGTCGAAGCACCTGCACCGGTCGGTGACCCTCGCGGGATACACGCCGACCGCGGTCCTCGCCGACGGCGGTTCGCCGAGCGTCTCCGTCGGGACGACCGGGTCCTTCGAGGTTCGCTGCAACCCCGACGGGACATGCACCGGGATCACCCTCTACCTCGTGAACGACAACGGAGGCCGTCGGGCGCGCGTCGTCGTCCTGCCGCTGGGGGGGACGCCGATGACCTTCGCGAAGTGGTGATACGCTCGCCTCCGATGATTCCCCGTAGGCTCCTGGTCCTCGCGGCATCCCTCGTCGCCATCGCGCTCGCGGCGTGCGGCCCGACCTTCCCGAACTACGACTACTCGCAGGAGCCCGACCCGCGGAACCAGGAGTGGGTGCTGGGCGTCGGCGATCAGATCAGCATCAGCGTGTGGGAGAACCCGGGGCTCACGACCGAGGCGACCATCCGACCGGACGGGACGATCACGATGCCGCTGGTCGGCGATCTCCGCGCCGTGGGCGACACCCCGACCTCGCTGAAGAAGAAGATCATGCTGAAGGTGTCGAACTTCGTGAAGCTGCAGGGCCCCGAGGCGATCACCGTCGCGCTCCGCGGCGCCAACAGCTACCGCTTCACGGTGTCCGGTGAGGTCACGCGCCCGGGCATGATGACGCCCGACTACTTCGTCACCGTCAGCGAGGCGCTCGCCCTCGCCGGAGGCTTCACCCGCTTCGCCAAGCGCAACGAGATGGTGCTGCAGCGCCGCGATCCCAGGAACGGCGCGGTGCGGACCATCCCGCTCGCCTACGACGCGCTCGCCAGCGGCAAGCGACCGGACATGAACATCGTGCTGATGACGGGCGACAGCCTGTTCGTCCCGTAGGTCAGCGGCCGACGGCCTTCATCATCACGAGCGGCGTCCGCGCGATCACCCGCAGCTCCGTGGGCAGGTACGTCTGCAGCTTCTCGAGCGACGCGGTGTACGCGAGGTCGTAGAGCATCTTGATGCGCATGTCGTCGGCGAGCGCGCCCTTGGCCTCGTCGAGGCCGTACGGGTTCTGCAGCGTCGCGGCGAGCGCGGCGATCTCGCTGCCCTCGGGGACCTCGCCGGTGTAGCCGAGCGAGACCTGGGCGAGGCCGGTGATGCCCGGCTTCACGTCGCGCATGCGCTCCTCGAAGAACGGGATGGCGTAGGCGAGGTTCTCGATCAGCTCGGGGCGCTCGGGGCGCGGACCGACGAGACTCATCTCGCCGCGCAGGACGTCCCAGAACTGGGGGAGCTCGTCGAGGCGCGACTTGCGCAGGAACTTGCCGACCCGGGTGATGCGCGGGTCGTCCTTGCCGGCGATCACCGCGCCCGTGAAGCGCTCGGCGTCCGGACGCATGGTCCGGAACTTGTGCATGTAGAACTCGTGGAAGCGGAAGCGCTTCACGCCGTTCTCGTAGCCGACCGAGCGCAGACTGCCGGCGCGGCGCTGGCGGAAGAAGACGGGTCCGGGGGACTCGATGTAGATCGCCGCGGCGATGATCGGCGTGAGCGGGGCGGAGATGGCCAGACCGACGAGCGAACCGACGACGTCGATCGCTCGCTTCACCAATCGCACGCTGGTGTCCATTCGCAGCCCAGGCTACCACGAGCCGGCCTGGGGCTGATATCCTCGGCCCGACATGGGCTCCGCGTCCGTCATCCGGCTGACCTCGCCGTGCACCTTGCGCCACCGGGCGCTCGCGGTGCGGCTCGTCGCCGAGACGTGCCGGCTCGTGCGCGGCGAGGGAACCGCCGACGAGCAGTCGATGGGCTACGATCTGCGCGACCCGTTCGACGCCGAGATCGTGTCGGCCTTCGCCGAGATCTACAACAACATCGTCCTCCATGCGTACGGGCGGCGGGAAGGCGAGACCATCGACATCGCGTTCCACATCGGCGCGGGGATGCTGACGATCGAGATCCGCGACACGGGCGTCACCTTCGACCCCACGCTCGTGCCCGAGCCGGACCTCGACGCGCTCCCCGAAGGCGGGATGGGACTCCACATCGCCCGCTCCATGCTCGACGAGGTGGTGTACGAGCCCGGCCCCCCCAACTTGTGGCGACTGACCAAGCGTCACCGCCCGGCCGCGACCTCCACGAAAGCTTCCTGAGCGCTCCTCTTACCCAGGTGAACTGCCGTGCCGATCGACTTCAGCCGCTCCGACCAAGGTGACGTCTCAACCCTGCGCATCGCCGGAACCCTCGACGTCAACACGGCGCCCGAGCTCGGCCCGATGATCGACAAGCTCGTCGAGGAGCGCCGCGTGCGGGTCGTCGTCGATCTGAGCGGGCTCGACCTGATCGACAGCTCCGGAGTCGCCGCGCTGGTCGCGCTCTACAAGCGCAGCCGCGTGCACGGCGGGCAGGTGAGCGTGCAGGGCGCGCGCGATCAGCCGCTCGCGATCTTCAAGCTCCTCCGCATGGACAAGGTCTTCACCATCTAGCTCGTTCGGGGCTCCTCGCCGCGTCGCGGCTCGTGCCGCTCCGTCGTGGCTGTTCGTTCGCCGTGCGCGTCCTCGTCGTCACCAAGATCTTCCCCAACGCCGCCGAGCCGCTGTCGGCGCCGTTCAACCGGCAGCAGTTCCGGGAGCTCGCGCGGCGCTGCGAGATCGTCGACGTCCTGGCGACGATCCCCTACTACCCCGGCGCCGGCCTGATGTCGCGCTGGTCGTCGGCAGGGCGCCTCACCGAGGTGCCGGCGCGCGAGACGATCGACGGCATGCCGGTGCGCCACCCGCGCACGCTGTTCGTGCCCCGCGCCGGGCACGGCACCTGGGGGCCGCTCTACGTCGCGTCGCTCCTGCCGTACGTGCCGCGCTACCGGGGCAAGGTCGACGTGGTGCTCGCCTCGTGGGCCTACCCCGACGGCTTCGCCGGCGTCGTGCTCGCCCGGCTCCTCGGCGTGCCCGCGGTGGTGAAGCTCCACGGCTCGGACATCAACCAGAACGCCAAGCTGCCGGGCCCGCGGCGCCAGCTCGCGTGGGCGCTGCCCCGGGCGGCGCGCGTGGTCGCGGTCAGCCGCGCGCTCGCCGACGAGGTCGCGGACCTCGGCGTCGCGCGCGAGCGCATCGCGATCGTCATGAACGGCGTCGACAGCGAGCTCTTCCGTCCCGGCGACCGCGCCGCCGCGCGCGCCGAGCTCGGGCTGCCGGCCGGCGCCGAGGTCGCGCTCCACGTCGGCAACCTGAAGGAGGCCAAGGGCGTGCTCGACCTCGCCGCCGGGTTCGAGCAGGTCGCCGCGCGCCGGCCCGACGCGCACCTCGTCGTCGTCGGCGGTGGCGAGTGCCGGGCCGCGCTCGAGGCGGTCGCGGCGCGCCTGCCCGGCCGCATGCACGTCGTCGGACCGCAGCCGCTGGCCCGGGTGCCGACGTACATGGCGGCGTGCGACGTCCTCGTCCTCGCCAGCTGGGCCGAGGGCACGCCCAACGTCGTGCTCGAGGCCCTGGCCTCCGGCCGGCGCGTGGTCGCCACCTCGGTCGGCGGCCTCCCCGATCTCGTCGGCGACCCCGCGCTCGGCGAGCTCGCGCCGCCCCGCGACCCGCCGGCGTTCGCCGCTGCCGTCGAGCGCGCGCTCGCGACCCCTTATGATCCCGCGGCGGTCGCGGCCCTGGGCGCCCGGGGCGGCTGGGCGGCCTCGGCCGCCGCGCTCCACGAGGTCCTCGACGACGCCGTCGCGGGGCGATAGCTTCGACGTTCATGGCCGCCGACTGGTACGAGTCCGAGCTGCCGTTTCACCGCGTGCTCGCCACCGAGCTGCAGCGGCTGAAGCGGCGGGCGCAGGCGCGGTGGCCGCTGGTCGTGCTCGCCGGGCTCGCGCTGACCGCCGCGGTGGTGTGGAAGGTCTCGCGCAAGCCGCCCATCTACAAGGCGCAGATCATCCTCGCCATCACCGAGGGCGAGCTCAACCATGGCCACGTCGCGACCCCGCTCCACGAGCTCCGCGAATACATCGGTACCGTCCTGCTCTCCACCGGCGCGATCATCGAGATGCTCGAGGACCGCGAGTGGATGATCGAGGAGCGCGAGATGTTCGGTGACGAGCTGGTCGTCGCCGAGATCCGTGACTTCCTCGGCATCGGCGTGTGGCGCAACTACTTCCAGTACGCGTGGTCGTACGACGAGCGACGCACGGCGCGCGTCGCGCTCGTTTACACGCACGTCGATCGTGACTTCGCCTACGAGATGGTCCGCGCGCTGACCAACCTCGTCATCGAGCGCGAGGGCGAGCGTCGCGCCGAGCTCGCGCAGTCCCTGGCCCGGCAATCGGCGGCGGTGCTCGACGGTGCGCGCGAGCGGCTGTCGGAAGCGCGCGGGGCGCAGCTCGACGCCGCCGCCGCGCTGGCCGAGGCCGAGGCGGCCGGCGACCTCACGCAGGCGGCGATCGAGCGGATCAGGTCGGCGGACGCGGCGACCGAGCTGAGGCGCGCCGAGGAGGCCTTCTTCGCGATGGAGGCGACCACGACGCGCGAGGCGCTGGAGGCGGCGGTCACCGCGGCCGGCCTCGCGCTCGACATCGACGTCGTCGCGGACCGCAAGCCGCCCAAGCACGAGCGGTCGACCGTGGTCCTGGTCGGCGTCGCGTTCGTGGCGCTGTGCATCTTCCTGCCGCTCGCCGGCATCGTGATCGGCGCCTTCGACACGCGCGTCAACGACGCCGACGACGTGGCCCGCCTCGACCTGCCGGTCCTGGGCCACATCCCCGAGTTCCCCGGCGATGGCGTCGGCGCCCTGCGTGACCGTGGCGTTCGCCTGCGCCGGATGCCATCCTGGGTGCCATGGCACTGACGCCCGGCGCGACCCCTCGCGAGAAGCTCGACCGCCTGCTCCAGTACGTGGTGCGGGCCAAGCGCTACTGGTGGCTGGTGGCCGGCCTCGTCATCCTCGGCGGCGCGCTGTCGGTCGCGTTCGCGATGACGCGCCCCAAGGTGTTCCAGTCGGGCGCCGTCCTCCTCTACCAGGAGAAGATCCAGACCAGCCTCCTGCAGAACCGCGACGTCTCGACGATGCACCGCAACATCGGCGAGCGCTATCGCGAGCTCCTGCTCGCCCGCAGCTCGCTCGTCGAGATCATCCAGGATCCCAAGATCAACCCGTTCCCCGACGTGGTCGCGTCCGACGGCGAGGACGCGGCGGTCGAGGAGCTGCGGCAGCAGATCAACTTCTCACCGCGCGGCGCGAACACGTTCGTCATCACCTACAAGGATTCCAACGCGACCCGCGCGCGCGACGTCACCCAGCGCCTGACCGAGCTCCTGCAGTCGAAGGAAGCCAAGATGCGGCTCGAGCAGGCGGAGACCACCGCCGAGTTCGCCGAGAAGCTCCGCGCCGAGCAGGTCGACCTCCTGCGCCGCCACCAGACCGAGCTCAACCGCTTCCTCGCCAACCACCCCGAGTTCGCGATCGACGCCGCCGAGGGGCAGGGTGAGGGCGCCTCGATCCGTGCGGCGCAGGACCGCGATCGAACCCGGCCGCAGACGCCGGGTGAGCGCCTGCTCGCCGACCTCGAGCGCCAGCGCAACCGCCTGCGCGCGCGCATCGCCAATCCCGATGCGCCGCCGCCGGCGCGCGAGCCCCGCGCCCGCACCGCCGCGCAGATCGCCGCCGACCAGCGCGTGGACGAGGCCGAGCGGCAGCTCCAGGGCGCCGAGCGCGCCCTCGCCGAGACCCTGTCCAAGGTGACGGATCGTCACCCGGACGCGGTCAAGGCGCGCGAGCGCGTCGACAACGCGAAGGAGCAGGTCGCGCGCGCCAAGGCGGCGGTGCCGCCCGATCCCGACGAGATCATCATCCCGGCCGGGCCCGTCGACAAGGCGCAGCTCGAGTCGGACCTCGCCAAGGTCGACCGCGCGATCGCCGCCGAGCGCGCTCGCCAGCGCGGCGCCGCGCCGGCCGACGCCGCCAGCGCGGCCCAGGCCGGCAACTGGGTCGTCGAGCTGGAGGACGAGTACCAGCGCCTCCGGCTCTCGGTCGACGAGCAGCGGATCCGCGTCACCAACCTCGCCGACAGCGCCTTCAAGAGCAAGCTCGAGGCCGAGCAGCGCGCCGCCGACTCGCAGGCGAGCCTCGCCGTCGTCGATCCCGCGTTCCGCCCGCTCAAGCCGATCGGCAAGCCCAAGCGCATGCTGGTGATGGCGGGCGTCGTCCTCTTCACCATGCTGGGTTGCGGCCTGGCGCTCGGGCTCGCCCTCATCGACGACCGCATCTACCGGCGCCACGATCTCGACGCGCTCGGCCTGCCGCCGACCCTGGCCGTCATTCCCAGGGCGCGTGTGCGGCGGCGGGCCCGGCGCGCGTCGCCGGCGTGATACGCTCTCGACCTGCGGGCCACGGATCCATGACCAAGCGCGGCAAGTTCGGCGATCGTCCCGGGATACCGGACGACGATCTGGACGTGAAGACACGCGCGGGGGCGCCGCTGCCCCTGGTGACGAGCCCCATGGCCGCGGTGCGNNGCTGCCGCCGGACAGCGAGCGCGGGATGGCGATCGAGCCGCGCCCGACGGTCACGATGCAGCGGCTCGAAGGTGGCGGCCTCGCGCCGGCGACGCGCGAACCGCCGCCGGAGATCGGGCTGACGCAGCACCACCTGCCCGACGACGCCGCGCCCGATCCGCGGCTCATCCTCCACCTCGAGCCCGACTCCGAGCGCGCGGCGCAGTTCCGCGTGCTGCGCCACCACCTCCTCGAGTGCGGACGGCCGCAGGTCGTGGTGGTGACGAGCCCCAAGGGCGGGGAGGGCAAGACGACGACGGCGGTGAACCTCGCGCTCGCGCTCGCCGAGTGCGGCCGCGCCAAGGTGCTCCTGGCCGAGACCCACCTGCGCCGGCCGCAGCTCGCCGGCGTGTTCCGCTTCGTCCCGCCGTGGTGCTTCGCCGAGCAGCTCGCCGCCCACCGCCACCAGCCGCTCCTGCCGTGGGGCCTGGTCGACATCCCGCAGCTCTGGCTGCACGTCGGCGCGGTGAACCCACGCTCGGAGCAGGCGCAGCTCCTCGACGCGCCGGCGTTCGCGATCGCGATGGAGCGCCTGCGCCTGGGCGGCTACGACCACATCGTCATCGACGCGCCGCCCGTGTTCGGCACCGCCGAGGTGAACCTCCTGCAGGACGCCGCCGACGGCGTCGTGCTGGTCGCGCGGGGCCGCCACACGACGGCGCGCGACATGCGTCGCGCCGTCGACCAGATCACGGCGAGCAAGGTGCTCGGCACCGTCCTCCTCGAGGACTGACGGGAACCGGCGGCGTCGCGTGGACGGGGCGCGCGTGCCTGGCACGTTGCCGGTCCGGCATGCGTATAATATGCTCGAGCGATGGAGAGAATCATCTCGGTGACCGACCTGGTGCGCAATGCGGCCCGCATCGCCCGGGAGATCGAGACCGAGGGGACCGTCTACCGCATCACGCGCGGCGGGCGCGGCAGCATGGTGCTGGTCGATGAGGAGTACTTCGACGGGTGGATGGCGGCGCTCGACGAGATGCGACGGCCAGGCTGGCAGGAGACGCTGGCTGCGACGCGCCGCGATGCGGCTGCGGGTCGTGGACGCGATCTCGAGGTGATCGCGAAGGAGATGGGACTTGAAGGTTCGACTCGTCGCAAGCGCCGAACGTCAGCTGCGCGCACTTCCTCCTCCCGCCGCCGCAAGAGTCGTTGACGCGCTGCGCCTGCTCGGAGCTGCACCTCGCTCGGGCCGGCCGTATCCGTCGGACTCGCCGTTCTTCGGCCTATTCTACAAGACCGTCGTCGTCCGCCGACGCCGGTGGTCGTATCGCGTGACGTACGAGGTCCGCGCGGACGTGTTGATCGTGCACTTCCTGGGGCCGTCCTGGTACCCGCTCACCCACGCGGATCTCCGTACCGTCGACGACGAATGAGTCCCGGCCGCGTCAGGACGCGAGCGTGGCGTCCTCGACGGTGGCGCCGGGGATGGTGGCGGCGAGGGCGCGGTACCAGCGCGTCGTGGAGGCCGTGCGGCCGTCGAGGGTGCGCGTGCCCCAGACGATCGAGAGGAGCGCGCGCGTGCCGGCGTGGGTCTTGGTGCGCTGGGCGTCCTTGACCGGCGTCCCGCACGGGCCGGCGGCGTCGGTGAGCGCGCACAGGCCGCTCGCGTCGATCGTCTGACCCGACGGGTTGAAGACGTAGGTGGTGCCCTCGGGGCAGATGGCGAGCGCGAGCGGGCCGCTGGTGAGGTCGAGATCGACGACGCTGATCGGCAAGCCGCTGTGCAAGGAGACGTGGTTGCAGACGTCGACCGCGGGGTTCACGACGGGGAAGCGGCCCTCGGCGGCGGCCTGGGCCAGGTACTCCGACGCCGGCTTGCCGCGGCCCGACGGCTTGTAGCCGCCGTGGCGGAGGAGGGCGCGCACCGCGGTCTTCACGTCCTCGCCCGGTGTCAGCGCGGGCGGCGGCGTGGCGAGATCACCGGCGGCGGCGGCGGTCCACGCGAGCTCGCCGAGCGGCGCGGCCAGGCGCGTGACGAAGGCGCCGGCGTCGAGGAGCGGGTGGGGCGCGACCGCGATCGTGATCATGGGGAGCCCGACGATGGACCGGCGCCGCGCGCGCGGCAAGCGACGAGCTCGTCGAGCACGCGGTGGCGCGTCACCTCCCAGGCGTCGTCGTCGGTCGGCCACGACGTCCGCTCGCCGCGCTGCGCGGTGCCGAGCGAGCGCGGGACCAGTGCGGCCGCGATCGCGTCGGCGGCGGGGCGGCCGGCGCACGCGGCGAGCGCGTCGAGGAGCGCGCGGTCCTGCGCGCCCCGACGCAGCGCCTTGAGGCGCATCGACGGCAGCGCGCCCGGATAGACGAGGACGCCGTCGAGGTTGCCGTGGTCCTCGCCGTCGTCGAACGTGAGCGGGTCGGCGACGAGATCGTGCGCCGGCGCCTGGTCGCGCCCCTTGTTGTAGCGATCGCGCCAGTACATCGCGTCCCACACGTACCAGAGCGGCGTGTCGTGGCGGAAGCCGATGACGCCCCACGTGCGCACGCCGGGGTCGGCGGCGTCGAGCACCATGGCGCCGGCCCACGGCGGCGTGCCGTTGTACGTCCAGTTGCCGCCGAAGGGCGTGATGTGCACGTCGACGTCGGCGCCCATGAGCCAGCTCGGCTGCTGGGTGACGGCGTAGAGGAAGCGATCGGGGCCGCCGCCGCCGGCGCGCGCACACGCGGCGCGTGCGCGCACGCGGAGCTGATCGCGGAGGCGGCGCGGCTCGTCGATCGGGATCGCGAACGGCGTCTGACCGGAGCCCTGGGTCAGCGCGATCCATCGCCGCACCTCCGCCTGGAGCTCGCCGCAGGCGAGCGGGAGCAGGGCGGGGAAGAAGCGCAGTCCGGCGACCAGCTCGCGGCGCTCGGTCCAGCTCTCGGTCGTGAGCTCGGGCGAGGCGACGGCGCCGTGCGCGCGGAAGAGCGCGGCGTAGCGGCGCTCGGCGTCGAAGGTCGCGGCGCCGGGCGTCAGGCCGTCGGCGCGCGCGATCTCCTTGGCGTCGTAGTAGGCCCACACGCGCGGCGCGGTCGTGATGTCGGCGAGCTCGACGTCCTCGATCACCAGCTCGACGGGGATGTTCGACTCGCCGAGCTCGAGCACGCCCTGGCGTGTGCCCGGCGTCGCGTCCCGCGCGACGGCGAGATCGAAGAAGGCCGCGCGCTCCGCCGCGACCGGCTGCGCGGCGGGGGTCAAGCGGTCGGCGTAGCGGCCACGCCCGCGGCTGCCGCCGTACATCGACGTCGACGGCTTCGAGACGCGCCCGTGATCGACCGCGAACGCGTCGACGCGCACGTCGTCGGCCGCGAGCTCGAGCGAGATCTCCTCGTGGCCAGGGCCTCGCCGCACGACGTGGAGGCCGAGCACCTCGCCGCGCGCCGCCCGCAACCGCACCCGCGCGCCGTCGAAGCTCGCGGTCCGCGCCGGCAACGGATCCTCCCACCGCGGCCGCCCACCCTCCGAGAAGACGGCCAGCGGCGCGCCCGGATCGGCGCGCCCGCCGCAGGCGAGGAGGAACGCGAGCGCGAGGACGAACGGCCGCGTCACGAGGCGACGAGATCGGCCATGGTGACCAGCTCGAAGCCGGCGCCGAGCAGCCCCTCGATCACGAGCGGCAGCGCGGCGAGGGTCCAGTCGTGGCCTTCGTGGAAGAGGAGGACGTCGCCGGGCTGCACCACGTCCGGCGCGCAGCGCGCGGCGAGCTCGGCGGGCGCGGCCTCCTCGTAGTCCTTGCTGTCGAGCGACCACATGCCGATCACGTGACCGCGCGCGAGCATGATCGCTGCCTCGCGCGGGCCCATGGCCCCGTACGGCGGTCGCACCCACAGGCGTCCCTGCGGCACCGGGCCGATCAGCGCCTCGGTGCGCGCCAGCTGGTCGCGCAGCGCGCGCGCCGACAGGGCCGTGAACTTCTGATGGTCGTAGCCGTGCGACCCGATCTGGTGACCTCGTCGCAGGTACTCGTTGATCGCGTCGGGCCGCGCCTCGGTCAGATCTCCCATCACGAAGAACGTCGCCGCCACGCCGTACCGCTCGAGCACCTCGAGGTACCGCGGCGTCCGCTCGTCGGGACCGTCGTCGAACGTCAGGGCGACGCGCTTCACGTCCGGGCGCCCGCGCCAGACGAACCGCTCGCCGGGCAAGCGCTGGAGCGTGTGCTCCATCGTCCGTCTGAGCGGGGCGAGCGCCGACACGAGAACCCGGATAGCATCGCGACCCACGGCTTTACAAGACCCGATCGGGTCCGTACCTTTCGCGCAGTGTCGTCGACCTCCGGGATCATCGCGTTCGCCAAGGACTGGCACGAGGATCCCACCAGCAACCACCACGTCCTGCGCGAGCTGGCGCGGACGCGGCGTGTCCTGTGGCTGAACTCGGTCGGGACGCGGGCGCCCAGGCTGTCGAGCGGCCGCGACCTCGGCAAGATCCGCCGCAAGCTGGGTGAGTTCGCGAAGGGGCCCGTGAACGTCGAGCACGATCTCTGGGTCTTCTCGCCGCTGGTCCTGCCGCTGCCGCACAACCCGGTCGCGCGCGCGCTGAACGCACGCATCCTGCGCGCGACGATCGCGACCCTGCGCTGGCGGCTGGGCCTGCGCGAGTTCGATCTGTGGACGTTCCTGCCCAACGTCGCCGACTACGTGGGCACGCTCGGCGAGCGTCGCGCGATCTACTACTGCGTCGACGAGTGGTCGATGTTCTCGTACCTCGACGCGCACGAGACCCGGCGCGCGGAGACGGCGCTGCTCGGCAAGGTCGACGCGTGCTTCGCGATCAACCACGCGCTCGCCGACCAGAAGCGCCTGGTCTGCGCCGCCACCCACGTCTCGCCGCACGGAGTGGACCACGCGCAGTTCGCGCGCGCGCTCGATCCGGACCTGCCGCTGCCGTCCGACGTGGCCGCGCTGCCGCGGCCCATCATCGGCTTCTACGGCACGATCCAGGACTGGGTCGACCTCGAGCTCATCGCCGCGGTCGCCACGCGCCGCCCGGCGTGGAGCTTCGTCCTCCTCGGGCAGATCATGGTCGACGTCGAGCGGCTGCGCGCCCTGCCCAACGTGCACCTCCTGGGACGCAAGCCCCACGAGCAGCTGCCCGCGTACTGCAAGGCCTTCGACGTCGGGCTCATCCCGTACGTGATCTCCGAGCGCATGACCTACGTGAACCCGATCAAGCTGCGCGAGTACCTCTCGGCCGGCGTGCCGGTGGTGTCGACGGCCGTGCCAGAGGTCGTCCGCCACGCCGAGCTGTGCTCGATCGCGACCACCGCCGAGGAGGTCGAGGCCGCGATCGCCCGCGCGCTCGACGACCGGCCGGCGGCGCGCCAGGCCCGCTCGGACGCGATGAAGCACGAGACCTGGACGGCGCGGGTCGCGAACGTGGCCCGCATCGTCGACGCGCTGCCGCCGCGGCGCACCCGGGGTACCACCGGATGAGCGCGGCCTTGCTCCTGGACCCGAAGATCGCGCGCGCGCGCGCGGTGGTCCGCTCGGGCGCCCTCGGACAGGTCTCCGCTGTGGAGCTGGTCTGCGGCGCGAGCTATCCGCCGTTCGAGGGCGGCCCGTTGCCGCCACGGTACCGCGACGCCGGCCATCCGTTCCGCGACCTCGGCCGGCCGTGCCTCCAGATCATCCAGGACCTGCTCGGGCCGATCGAGGACGTCGAGGCGTCGTGGCGATCGGTCGGCGGCGATCCCGACCTCGCGTACGACGAGTGGCGCGCGCGCGTCCGCTGCCAGCACGGCGAAGGCCAGCTCCTGCTGTCGTGGAACGAGAAGCCGGCGAAGAGTCAGCTCGTCGTCCGCGGCACCCGGGGCGAGCTGCGGCTCGAGCCGCTCGCCCCCCGCCGCGGGCTCTCGGGAGCGTTCCACAAGCTCGTGCGCCGGGACGTGGAGCCGCCGGCGGCCGAGGACGGCGTCGATGCCGACGTCGGCGCGTGGATCGAGAAGGTCGCGCGTGCGGCGGAGGCCGAGCACGCGGCGCAACTCGCGCGCTTCGAGCTGAGCGCCGCGGTGCCGTTCCTGGTGACGGGGGCGTCGGGCGCGCTCGGCGGGGCCACGCTGCGCCGGCTCGTCGCCGATGGCCAGCGCGTGCGCGCGATGGTGCGCCGGGTCCCGGCGCAGCCGGTCCCGGGCGTCGAGTACGCGATCGGCAACCTCGGCGATCCGGCGGCGGTCGATCGCGCGGTGAAGGGCGCGGCGGTCGTGCTCCACGTCGGCGCCGCGACCAGGGGCGGCTGGCCCGAGCACCGCGTCGGCACCCTCCTCGGCACCCGGCACGTGATCGACGCGTGCAAGCAGCACGGCGTGACGCAGCTCGTCTACATTTCGTCGATGTCGGTCATCGACTGGGCCGGCACCGCCCACCAGGGCACTACCGTCGACGAGGCCGCCGCGCTCGAGCCGCGACCGGAGGAGCGCGGCGCGTACACGCGGGCCAAGCTCGAGGCCGAGAAGCTCGTCGTGGCGGCCGCGGCGGCCGGCCTGCCAGCCGTGATCCTGCGGCCGGGGCAGATCTTCGGCGGCGGCATCCAGCTGATCAACGGCGCGGTCGCGCGCCGCGCCGGCGGTCGCTGGCTCGTGCTCGGCGACGGCACGCTCGAGCTGCCGCTCGTCTACATCGACGACGTCGTCGACGCGATCATGGCGGCGGTCGAGAAGCGGCTCACCCGGGGCGAGATCGTCCAGCTCATCGACGGCGAGGCGCTCACCCAGCGCGACGTCCTCGACCTGGCGGGCGGCGGCGTCAAGTCGATCCGCGTCCCTCGCGCGCTCGTATTCGGGCTGGGCAAGCTGTCGGAGCTCCCGCTCGGCGCGTTCGGCCGGCCGTCGCCGATCGGGCTCTACCGCCTGCAGTCGGCGCTCGCGCGGCTGCGCTGGGGCAGGGGCAAGGCCGAGGCGCTCCTCGGCTGGCGCCCGCGGGTCGGCGTGCGTGAGGGGATCCGCCGCGAGCTCTCCAGGAAGTCGTAGTCCACCGATGCCACCGCCTCGCCCCACCTACGCCGTCGCTCGTGTCCGCCCCGCCGCCGCGCGCGACGAGCTCCTGCGCCTCTGGTCCGAGAACCTCCAGCTCGAGCGGTCGCCCGAGGCCAAGTACGCGTGGCTCTACGACGACGCGCCGCAGCGGCCCGACGACGTCTTCCTCCTCCGCGCCAGCCTCGACGGCGCGACGTCGACGGTCGGCACCGCCGGCCTCGGCGTGCGCCGCTTCCAGCTCGGCGACGTCGCGCCCGACGTCACCGCCGGGTTGCTCGCCGATCTCGCCGTCGACAAGGCCCACCGCTCCGTCGGTCCGGCGCTCGCGCTGGTGCGCGAGGTGAAGTCCTTCGCGCTGGCTGGCCACGCGCTGGCCTACGGCTTCCCCAACGCGCTCGCCCAGGGCGTGTTCAAGCGCGTCGGCTACGACGTGCTCGGGACGATCGGACGCTACGCGCGCGTCCTGCGCCACGCCGAGTACGCCGCGCGCGTGCGCGAGCTCGAGCTGTCGCGCGTGCCGTCCACGGCGCGCGAGCTCCTGTACAAGGTCGCGGAGCAGCCGCTCCTGGCGGCGATGGCGGGCGCGGCGGTCGACCTGGCGCAGCTCGCGCGCCGGTCGCCGGCCGCGGTCGAAGCGGCGCGGCGCCTGCGCGTGGAGACCACGGAGGCGCTCGACCCGGCGGCCGTCGACGCGCTGTGGGCGCGGGCGCGAGGCGAGCACGGCGTGATCGCGCACCGGACGGGCGAGGTGCTCGCGTGGCGCTTCCCGACGACGGGCCCGCGGACCTGGTACGCGGCGCACGCGCGCGACGCGACCCGTGGCCTGCGCGCGTACGCGCTCGTCGAGCGCGACGGCGACGGCGTCGCGCACGTGAAGGATCTGTTCGGCCACCGGCCCGACATGATCGGCCTGCTCGACCTCCTGCCGGCGCTCGTCTACCGGACCGGCGCCACCAGCCTGTCGATGCGCTATCTCGGCGCGCCGTGGTTTCGCGAGGCGCTGGTCGAGCGCGGCTTCTCCGAGCGCGAGAGCAAGCGCATGATCGCGGTCGGCGCCGCCGAGGGCACGCGCGACCTCGTCAAGGACCCCGAGCGCTGGCACCTGACCGACTTCGACGAGGACACCTGAGGCGCTCAGCAGCGCAGGTGGAAGTCCTCGCCCATGCCGAACCAGTCGTCGACGACGATCGGTGACAGCCCCTCGGGCTCGAGCCGCCCCGCGAACGTCCCGAACGGGCCGCGGTAGCGGCTCTCGACGACGAGCGCGTTCACGTGCACGTCGCCGGGCACCGTCGGCTCGAAGCGCACGTCGACGCGGCCGTCGCGGTCGCGGAAGAACCACCGCTCGCCCGGCCCGCCGACCTTGACGCGGGTGACCTCGACCGCGGGCAGGACGCCGAGCCGGTCGCCGCGCCACGCGCAGTTCTCGTTGTACCGCGCGGGCTCGCGGCACTGGTTGCGTGTCAGGTTGAACCCGAGCGCCTCGCCGCCCTGCCACGTCGCGCACGTCACCCAGTCCCAGCGCATCACGTACGGGTAGTAACCCTTGTGGTCGTCGAGCAGGGCGAGCGTGTCGTCGGGTCGCAGCGCGACCCGGTCGCCGCCGATCACCAGCTCGCCCTCGACGGGGAACATGCCCTTGTGCGAGTACATGCCGCCCCGGGCGAAGGGCAGGCTCACCACCTGCGACGCGCCGCGATCGGTGTGGAGCGTGAAGGCGCCCGCCACGCGGGGCGCGTCGCGGGTGGCCGCGAGGTCGCAGGCGACCTCGATGCGCCCCTGCGCCACGCGATTCGTGAACGCCAGCGACCCGAGCTCGTCGGCGTGCTGGTTCACCGAGTCGAGGAGCTGATCGGCGATCCGCAGCGAGCGCGGCAGCAGCTTGCGCTCGTGGATGTGCTTCACACCGCGGGCGCGGTCGTAGACCTTGACCTGGCGCAGCTGCATCACGCGGGCGTCGAACAGGGCGAGGTTGGCGAACAGCCGCGGCGACGCGACCTGCACCGCCTGCCACTCCTTGAGCCGCCACCAGCGGAGCAGGCGCGGCCAGCGGCGGTAGGCGGCGTCGATGAGGTTGTTGCGCGCGGCGGGGCCGCCGAAGCGACCGAGGCGCTGGCGACCGTCTTCGACGAGCCTGGGCGGCGGGGGTGCGAGGTCCATCGAGGTGGTCTCACGCCGGCCGGCGGCGCCGCCGCAGGAGGCACCAGCCCAGCACCAGGAGCGTCATGAAGATCGGTGAGCCCGGCGTCGCCTGCGCGCCGCAGCACCCGCTCCGCGCGCTGCGCGGCAACGTGCCCTGCGGCGTGCCGATCGAGCCGTCCTCGCCACCGCCGCCGCCGCCGCCGTCCCCGCCGTCGCGGGCCTCGGCCACGGCCTCGGCGCCGGCGTCGATCGGCCCGTCGGGCGACGGACCGGCGAGCGGCTGGGCCAGCATCCCGTCGGGGATCACCGCGCACGCGCCGTCGAGCTGGAAGATCGCCGGGCGTCCGGTCACCTTGGCGCCGCCGCTGCCGCCGACGGTGACCGCGCAGCCGCCCTTGTCCGCCGTCGCCGACACCATCGCGTCGGGCGCGGCGTCGAGGACGGCGTGGGTGCCGGCCGCCGCGCGGTAGCTGATCGCCTTGGCGCCGCCGACCGCGACGACGAACGTGCCGCCGCCGCGCCTGGCGGTGACGACCGTGACCGCGCCCTGCTTCTCGACCGTGGGCGCCTCCTCACGCTGCCTGGAGCCGGCGACGTCGATCGCGTGCGCGACCTCCATCGTCGGGCCGGGCACGACCATCGTCCACTCGTCGACGGCGAAGCGCGGGATGTCGCAGCCACCGCGGGTCGCCCCCGAGAAGCAATCGCCGCGCTTGCGCGACCGCGCCTCGCCTTTGCCGCCCGACGCCCACAGCGTGCGGATCGCCACCGACGCGCCGCCGCGGTCGCCGACCGCGCCGTTGCCGTCGGCGGTGAGCGACGCCTGCGTGCGGAAGCGCAGGTGCAGCCCGCGCGCGGCCTCGCCCGAGGTGGCGCGGTCGACGATGATCGTCACCGCGTTGCGGCCCCTGTCCCACGGGAACACGACGACGTCGCGCATCGCCGCCGGCACGTCGCTCGGGCGGTGCTGGAACTTGTACTGGTCGGCGTAGTCGCAGCGCGCCGTCACGATGCCGCTCGCGGTCTGGTGCGCCCAGCGGAAGCCGGTCTTCTCGCTCCAGTAGGCCTGCGACGGCTTGTAGTGGTCGGGCAAGTGCTTGCTCTCGACGGTGGGGGCGTTGCTGGTGAGGCTCGACAGCGTGCCGTACGGGCTCGGATCGACGATCACGTCGTCGCTGCCGCGCGAGATGACGAGGTTGCCCGCGTTGGGGTGCATGTGATCGACGTCGACCGTCTTGCTGCACTGGAGCACCGTCCACACCGCGTCGGCGGTCCAGTGCGTGCGCGCGAACATCGTCCCCACGCCGCGCGCGATGTAGTACGTCGGCCATGACTCGCGCGGCACCGGCGCGGGCTTCACCGGGTTGGCGGCGGCGAGCGCGCCGTAGAGGGCGAACTGCTTGGCCATCTGGTCCTCGGTGAGCTTGAGCCGCTGGATCTCGTGAGCGGCCCACGCCTGGCTCTCGGGCGTCGCGTCACCGAGGACGACCGCGGCCAGCGTGAGGAAGTTGGGTGGGAGGTTGGGCTGCTCGTTCTGGGTGTCACCACCGATGAAGACGCCGGCGCCGGGCGAGAGCGCGTGCACGTGGCGGACGAGGATGGCGTCGAGCCAGGCGCGGAGGCCGGGGGGCGGCGAGCCGGCCTGGGTCATCGCGCGCGCGGCGAGCGCGTACTCGGCGACCGAGAGCGGCGCGTACTGCCAGCCCTCGCCCCAGTCACCGCCGTCGAGGACGCCGCCCGGCGCCATGGCCGCCTTCATGTCGCGGCCCCAGAGCTCGTCGCGCACCAGGCGCCAGAGGTCGTTGCCGTACTTGCCGGCCTCGCCGTTCTGGGCGATCGCGATGAAGGTCGCGGCGACGAGGTAGCCCGCGTGGTAGTTCGTGCTCGGGCTGCGCGCGCGGTAACCGCTCGCGAGGTACCAGGTGGTCCACGCCTCGAAGCGCTCGCGGGCGCGGGCCCGCAGCTCCTCGGTCATGCGCGGGTGGTCGTGCAGCCAGTCGTAGGCGAGCGCGGTGTACGGCCCCATCGCGCGGATCGCGAAGCCGCTGTCGCGCCGCGCGGCGTTGTTGCCGCCGCCGCCGTCGCCGACGACGGCGAGGTCGTCGAGCATCGCCGTGAAGTAGCGCATCGCCGTGTCGGCGTACTTGCCGTTGTCGGTCGCGGCCCACGCGACCAGGCAGTTCTGCAGGTAGCCCGCCCAGTCGAGGCCCATGTAGAGGTCGCGCTCGAACTCCTTGGGGTTCGAGCCGATCTGCTTGCAGCGATCGACGGCGCGCGCCACCGGCGAGCCGGCCTGGCTCGCCAGCCGCTTCCACGACGCCTTCAGCTTGTCGTCGAGGAGGATGCGCGGGTGCGGCGGCGTCGGGATGTCGGTCTGGGCGGCGGCGGGCGCCGCGAGGGCGGCGAGGACCCCGAGGGCCACGACGGCGGCCGCGATGGAGGCCGCGACCGAGGCCGCGACGGAGGCGGAGGAACGCATCCGTCGAAGATAGCCCAGAAGCTCAGAACTTCACGGGTGCAGTGAGGGCCTTCACCCGCGCGAGGTCCTCGGGCGTGCGGCGGCGGATGCGATCGATCCGCACCCAGTACGTCACGCCGCGCTTGAGGACCCAGCGCTCGTCGGGTTGACGCAGGTCGTGGCCGCCGAAGCTCGGTCGCTCGCCGGGCAGGTAGAGGTACGCGAACGGCTGGCCGAACGAGTCGTCCCCGACGAGCCAGCCGTCGCCCTCGCCCGTGGGCGCGCGGATGACGCCGAACGTGATGACGCCGCCGTCCTTGCCCTTCGAGATGGGCTTCCACCCCGCCGGCGGTGGGCCGCTCTGGATCGTGTGGCCCGGCGGCGAGGGTGGATCCGGCGGGGCCGGCGGCGCCGGCTCGGCGAGCGGCGCCAGCGACGCGACCTGCCAGTACCACCGGCGCTGGTCGTCGATCGTCCACGCGCCGGTGACCGCGACGCGAGCGCCCTCGGCGGGCGGCTTGGCCCCGGCGATCGCCATGCGGATCGCGAGCGCGCCGTTGCCCTCGGATTCATCGACGAGCCAGCGCACGACGCCGCGCGCGCCGGGCGCGATCGCCTCGCCACCGACGCGACCGGCGATCACGGCCTGCTGCTTGCGCCGGAGGAGATAACGATCGCGATCGACGACGGCCTGCCACACCGGGATCGTGCCCTGCGGGCTCGCCGGCTCGGGTTCATCGACCACCGCCACCCCCGCATCCACGATCTCCGGTTCCGGATCCGAACCCGTGCCCGTGCCC